>CAZSJB010000050.1:0-2813 GCA_964606625.1 uncultured Tepidisphaeraceae bacterium
TCGACGCTGCGATCCCGATACGGGCTGGGCCGGCCGGGTTCGGTCAGCGTGCCGCGATACTCTCGGATCTGGTCGGCATTGAGGTCATCGACATAGGCTTTGCCGGCTTTGATGAGCAGAACCGCCCAGTCATAGAGCTGCTGGAAATAGTCGCTGGCGTAGTACTCATGCTCGCCCCAGTCAAACCCCAGCCACTTTACATCGCGATGGATTGCGTCGATGTACTCCTGCTCTTCCTTGGTGGGGTTGGTGTCGTCCATGCGCAGATGGCAGCGGCCACCGAACTCCTGGGCAATCCCGAAGTTCAGGCAGATGCTCTTGGCATGGCCGATGTGCAGGTAGCCGTTGGGTTCGGGCGGAAACCGCGTGACAACCTGCTTGTATTTTCCGGCTTTGAGGTCATCCGCCACCCTCTGGCGGATGAAGTCATGGGGAGTGTCGCCGCCGGTGGGTGCGGCGGATGTCGCATCGGCAGGTCGATTAGGATGGTCAGTGCTCATAACTGGATATTCCTCGGGTACTTCAAAGTATGTGGATTTACCCGATTTCAAGTCGTTTGTCGCGTGGAGCGCATCCTGGTCCGCCTGAATGGCTGTTGCGCCCCAATGGGTTCGTTTGCGATTTTTTCAACCCCACCATCATCGAATTCCGTGCAAAAACGCAGTTTTAACGGGTTTGATTGGGTTCGTTTTGGGTTCGTTTGCGATGCGCCCGACAGCCGACCCAGGCGCATCCAATCGCACCCACTCAATGGCCCTGTTCATAGGAAGCATGAGGATCTCTTTCCCCAGGAAAGCAGCTCCAATGCGGTTGGGGAGGTCAAGGCAGAAGAAATCTGCCCGTGAAGAAGATAAACAGCGCAAAGCGCAAGGCTCAGGACAGCATCTCAATCACATGCAAACAATATACTAACTTTTTTGGCTGGTCAAATGATTCCCCAGCCAATCACCCTTTTTTGCTTCCGCCGGTCAGCCGAGCTTCGCAGATGATGCGCGGTGACTCATCCGTCAGTACACTACCATCGTAATCGCCCCACAGGTTGACGACCTTAAATCCATGTCGCTCCAGTAGTAGCCGCAATTCCCTGGGAAACATGAACGTCAGATCGAACTCCACCTGATCGTGGTAGGCGTTGCCCTGCATGTCGTACCAGCAGTATTTGAACGTCACCCGTTGGACCTGATCGACGATGTTCCGTTCGACATCGACCGTCCGCTGGACGGTCCGATCCAGCGAATGGACATAAAACATGGACGGGTCGATGTCATAGCTGGCTGGCTCAGCCATCAGGGTCAGGTCGGGGTTGTAGATGTCGATCCAACGCCGGCCACGCGGCCGTAGATGGGCCCGAATCCGCTCCAGAACCCGATCCTGCTCCTCCAGTGTCACAAAATTCAGGAACGTGTTGAAGAACACGCAGGCTACGTCAAACTGTCGTCCCAAGTCGAGCTTTAGGGCATCCGCATGGATCAGTTCCAGTTCCCGATCCGTCAAGCCGACGGCATCGCGCTTGCGCCGGGCGATGGCGAGCATGTCCCGGGCGTTATCAAACCCCACCACCTGGTGCCCCGCTTGGGCCAGCGGGATAGCAGCGCGTCCGGTGCCCACCGCCACCTCCAGGATCCGCTGACGGCGCTTGGGCAGCCGCGCCAGCATGAACGGTACGTCCTCCTGGAGCATCTGCTTGTCGGCATATTCCGCGTCGTAGTATTCAGCGATGGCTTGGTAACGTTTCATAGCGAATCGATCCCTGCTCGTACGCGCAAACCGTCATAGGCGAGTTGCATTCCCGGCGGCAGTTCGCGGTTGGTCTGGGCATGGGAGATGGCGTGGGCGATATGCGTAAACCAGGTCTGCTTCGGCTGAACCTGCCTGGCGACCTCAATGGCTTCGCCCAGCGAAAAATGGGTTGAATGCGTCTTCCATTGCAGCCCGTCCAGCACCAGCACGTCCAACCCGCGCAGCAACTCCATCGATTCCGGCGGTATCCGATTCACATCCGTGCAATACGCCAGCCGGCCCACCCGGAAACCCAGCACCGGCATCTGGCCATGAAACAGGCGAATTGGTGTCCAGGGAACCCCGAACAGCTCAAACGGCCCGTCGATCGTGCGGGCATTCAGGTGCGGCCGAAACACCTTCTGGGTGGGATCGGGTGCGCGAAACGCATACCCGAAACACTTTTGCAGCACTTCATGCACCGCCGGTTCGGCCCAGACGTCCAGCGGCCCGCCCAGCACCGCATTGAATCGCCGCACATCATCCAGCCCCATGATGTGGTCGGCATGGGCGTGGGTCATCACCAGCGCATCGATCCGGTGAACGTCCTGTGCAACACATTGCAGCCGCAGTTCCGGCGACGTGTCGACCAGGATGCGCCGCCCGCCGTAGGAGATCACCACCGACGCCCGCGTCCGCTGATCGTGCGGATCGTCACTGGTGCAGACGGGGCAATGGCAGCCGATCATCGGAATCCCGGCACTGGTACCAGTGCCCAGGAACAGCAGTTCCACTTCACTCATTGCCGTTCGTTATATGCTCCACCGGACGGCTGGTCGAGATGTGCAGCGGATGATCTTTCGGCAAAGACTGCTTTGTTCGCCGGGTGCTCCATACCAGCAGGATAAAGAACCCCTGCAACAGCACGGCGATCACAAGCAATACCAGCAGCACCCGTTTACCGCTGAAGGTCGCAGGCTCGCTGGAGGCAGTGTCATCAGATGGAGAGGGATCGTCTGTCATGCTGACAGTGTGATGATGGACAATAAAAGCATGATGAATGATGCATGACGCAGGCAACCCTGTCGATCATG
>CAZSJB010000050.1:2823-10718 GCA_964606625.1 uncultured Tepidisphaeraceae bacterium
CACCGAGTCCGTCATTACGCCTTCCAGGCGCGTGCCTTGAAGCTGTCCAGCGTCTCCTTGAGCTGGTTTTCGATCTCTTCGGTGAGATCCTTCTTCTCCGCCAGGTCCTTGCGAAGGCCGGGGAAGGTCGAATCGACGTACTTCAGGAACTCATCCTGGAAGCGCGTCACCTGGTCCACGGGAACGTCGTCCAGATAGCCCTTGGTGCCGGCGTAAATGACCATGACCTGCTGCTCGAACGGCATCGGCCGGAACTGCGGCTGCTTGAGCAGCTCGACCAGCCGGGCCCCGCGATCCAGTTGGGCCTGGGTGCGCTTGTCCAGCTCGGTACCGAGCTGGGCGAAGGCTTCCAGCTCGCGATAGGCCGCCAGATCCAGACGCAGCGAACCAGCGACCTTCTTCATCGCCTTGGTCTGGGCGTTGCCGCCGACGCGCGACACGGAAATACCAACGTTAATGGCCGGGCGAACGCCGGCGAAGAACAGGTCCGGTTCGAGGTAGATCTGGCCGTCGGTGATGCTGATGACGTTCGTCGGGATGTACGCCGACACTTCGCCTTCCTGTGTCTCGATGATCGGCAGCGCCGTCAGCGAGCCGCCGCCGTTGGCGTCGCTGAGCTTCGCGGCGCGCTCCAGCAGACGCGAGTGCAGGTAGAACACGTCACCCGGGTAGGCTTCGCGGCCCGGCGGGCGACGCAGCAGCAGCGACAACTGGCGATACGCAGCCGCCTGCTTCGACAGATCGTCGTACACGCACAGCGTGTGCTCACCCTTCCACATGAAGTACTCAGCCATCGCACAGCCCGCATAGGGAGCGATGTACTGCAGCGGCGCCGGATCGGACGCGCTGGCCACGACGACCGTCGTGTACTCCATGGCGCCGTGGGCCCGAAGCTGTTCCACGATCGCGGCAACCGTCGATTCCTTCTGGCCGATGGCGACGTAGAAGCACTTTACGCCAGTGCCCTTCTGGTTGATGATCGTGTCGATGGCGATGGCGCTCTTGCCGGTCTTGCGGTCACCGATGATCAGCTCACGCTGGCCGCGACCGATCGGGATCATCGAGTCAATCGCCTTGATGCCGGTCTGAAGCGGCTCGGTCACCGGCTGACGTTCGGCAATGCCGGGGGCAACGATGTCCAGCTTGCGCGTCTCGGTGACGGGGATTTCCGGGCCACCGTCCAGCGGCTGACCCAGCGGGTTGACCACCCGGCCGATGATGGCGTCACCGACCGGAACCTCCAGCAGACGACCGGTGCTTTTTACCTGATCGCCTTCCTTGATTCCCAGGTAGTCGCCGAAGACGACCGCACCGATGGACTCTTCTTCCAGGTTGAACACCTGCCCCATCGTGCCGTTGGAGAACTCCAGCAGCTCCCCGGCCATTGCGTTGCGCAAACCGTAAATGCGGGCAATACCGTCACCCACTTCAATGACCGTTCCGACCTCGCTGACCTGAAGTTCCTGTTCAAAGCCTGCGATTTCGCGCTTCAGGACGCTGGTGATCTCCGCCACATTGATTGCCATCTGGTTTCTCCAAATGCGTTTGTCGTTGATAGATTGCCTGGTCTGTTATGCCGTTGCCGGCTCGAGCAGACGTTTTTTAATGGTTTGCAGCTGCTGGCGAACCGAAGCATCGATGACGCGGTCTTCGACCCGCAGGATCATTCCGCCGATGATCCCATCATCCACCTGCTGGCTGATGACCGGATCCTTGCCCAAAGCAGCCCCGATCCGCTGACGCACTTTTTCCAGTTCTTCATCGCTCAGCCGAACCGCGACCGTCAGATCCACATCGATCTTGCCGAGATGCGCGTCCAGCAGCGATTTGTACGCCTGAGCGATATCCGCCAGCCGGCTGAGCATCGCCCGACGATTGAGCACATGCAGGAAGTTGCGGACAAGCGGCGCCCCCTGCTCTCCCAGTGCCTTGTCCAGCACAGCAGCTCGCTGGGTTTCGCTGATGCCCGGGGATTCAAAAAACCGCCGCACGTCCTCATGGTCGAGCACGATCTGCCGCAGCTCCGCCAGTTCCGCCCCCACCTGCTCCGCGACATTTTGCTCAATCGCCACTTCCAGCAGCGACTTGGCATACGCCACGACGAGGGGGGAATGTTGTTTGGTGTGGGAGGCCATAATCTTTTGTCTGGTCCAGTTTGAAAACTCAGATCGAGTAGTTGAGGTTCAAATCTGAGATCTGCGCCTCGTTCACGCCTGCACCGTCTGCAACTGCTCCAGGCTGCGCTCGACCAGGTCTCGCTGATCCTCGGCGTTGAGGTTCCTTCGGATGATTTTTTCCGCGATGCTGGTAGAGAGCTCAGCCGCCTGGCGGTAGATCTCGCGCAGGGCCTCATCGCGCGAAGCTTCGATTTCGCGCTGGGCTTTTTCCTTGATTTCCTCGGCTTCCTCGCGACCACGCAGGCGGATACCTTCCGCCACGCGCTCGGCATCGGCGGTGGCCTGCTGCATCATCTCGCGGATTTTTTCTTCCGCAGCCGCCAACTTCTGCTCGTACTCGCGAAGCGTCGCTTCGGCGCGCTGCCGGGCGGCTTCGGCGTCAGCAATATCCTTGCGGATCTTCTCCTCACGCGCCTTAAGCCCGCTGGCGATCGGCCCCCAGGCATACTTGCCGAGCACGGCCAGCAGGAGCAGAAACACCAGTAGTGTTGTCAACGCCGGCACCAGTCCGTGCCACCAGGGCGCGATCAGGCTGAGTTGTTCATCTGATTCAGCCGCAGCCTGGGCAATCCCGCTGTTTACTGCGACGATCGCCGCCGTCATACCCGCTTTCATCCAAGCCTTCGTCATCAAATGACCTCCAAAGCCAACCGGCGGAAATCACTCCGCCGGCTGGTTCATTTCACGTCGCTCCTGCGCTTAGAGAGCAAGGAATGCCACGACGATTGCGAACAGCGTGGCACCTTCGATGAGGGCCGCGGCGATAATCATCGAGGTGAAGATACGGCCACCGGCTTCGGGCTGACGGGCGATTGCATCAACCGCATGGCTGCCGATCGAGCCAATGCCACGGGCAGCACCCAGGATGATGATGCCCAGGCCAATGCCCACGCCCAGCACAACCAGACCACGATCCGGCAGCAGCGTCGAGACGGCTGCATCACCCTCAACCTGCGCCATCGCCGGCAGAGCCGGGAGCAGCAGCAAAGCCAACAACGTCAGGAAGAAAATCTTCTTCATGACTCAAAACCTTTCCTTTCGCCGCGTTGAAGGTCGCGGACGACACCCGCCCCGCGAGGTGAGGCAGAATCAACACTACCGGGAACCATTCCCTAAATGGCGACCGCCCTCGCCGCAATCACCGTAGCTGCGTTGTTGTTGACGAATGAGGAATGGTGCCTGAAACATGAAGCGTCAGATCGCTGGTTTCATGCGTCATTCGTCATTCATCCTGTTTCATCCAGCCATGTGTGAACCCGCCTGGCGGGCTGCATCGGGAAGCATTTCAGAATCCGTCAGATCACCACTGCCAAACGCTTCATGCGCTTCGTCATGCTCGCCGCCTTCACCTTCATGGTGTTCATGCTCATGCACCACAAGCTGGCTGATGAACAGCGCCGTCAGGAAGGTGAAGATATACGCCTGAAGGAACGCCACGAACAGTTCCAGCACCATGATGGCCGTGGCTCCCAGAACGGTCGGAATGCCGATACCGACCATCGCGCCCACGCCCAGCGAGGCTGCACTGCCCACGAATCCAATCAGTACCGCCACCAGCAGGTGGCCGGCGGTCAGGTTGGCAAATAGACGAATCGCCAGGGCGACCGGCTTCACGATCATGCCGAGGATCTCGACGATCACCATGATCGGCGCCATGTACACCGGCGCGCCTGCCAGGAAGTGCTTGGCGTAATTGACAACACCATTTGCCCGAATGCCGCTGATCTGAATCGTCAACCAGGCGATGAACGCCAGCGTGCCGGTGATCCAGAGATTGGCGGTTGCCGTGCCGTAGATGGCATGGGAAAGGCCAAGCGCCGACGCCAGCGGCTGGGTGATCGGCTCGAGCGGGAGCAATCCAAGCAGGTTGTTGAACAGAATGAAGAAGAACAGCGTCCACAGGAAAGGCATGAACCGGTCGGTTTCATCCCCAAGGACCGGCTTGGCGACGTCGTTCCGGATGAACAGCATGATCGCTTCGAAAAAGTTCCGCGTGCCCGTGGGAACCAGTTCGCCATTGCGATAGCGCTTGGTGATGGCAGGGAAAATCAGCAGCATCAGGGCTGCCGACAGGAAGATCATGATCATGTGGTTGGTCAGTACGGAGACACCTCCGACTTTGACAATTGCATGGTCAACCACGTGCAACAGTGGATCGGCAGCACCCAGCATTGGAATCATCAGCATCACCTGAAAATCCGTTTAGCGGCTCCGTTGGGGAGCATTCTGTCACGTCTTGTCACTCGACCGGCCGATGCCACAGGGTCATACTGACCACGATCGATTCAGCCGTCAGCACGGCCATGTAATACACGCCCATGCTGATCAGTGTCGATACCGGCGGAAAATCCCATAACCACACGGCTGCCAGGCAGCCGCCCAGGGCGATGCCCGCGCGGACGAAGCTGGCTGCGAAAAAACCGCCGACCAGGCCCATCATCCCGAACTGGCTGCCGATCCACAGCGGCAGGATCGACGCCAAACCCGCGACAACGCTGGCGATCGTGCCAGCCGCAAACCCGCGCCACGCGGCAGGATCATCCAGAACCGTCAGCACGCCAGCCATGGCGCCGCCGGCAATCAGCAGGGCCGCAGCCACCGCCATCACCAGCCGCCCCATGCTCAAGTCGATGGGCTTGATGTCGCCCGGGGGCGTCTGCGGCTGTTCGGACTGACTCACGCCTTTATTCACGGAACATCCGATTGGCCAGCCGGATCAACATAAACAACCCGACCGCAAACCCAAGTCCGCCGCCGGCAATCATGAACCAAGGCGACGTCCCGGCCCGGCCATCAATCCACCAGCCGATTCCGCCCAGGAGCAGCACCGCTACAATGAACTCAATGCCTGCCCCGGTCATCCGGTACCAGCCCTGTAACGTGCTGTCGGATTGAGCCTTCGAACGGCGGTTGTCATTGGGCGAGGACGCCTGCATTCGTACTCCGGTACGAACCATCGTACATCCGCACCGACTTCGTGCAATTTTGCACGAACCAGAAGGCGACAGAGTACGCGCGAGAACAAAACAGGTCAAGCATGCGGGATGTTCGCAGAAGCGGTTAAAACGACCGGTCGGATGGGATGCACGCCAGGACGCCAAGATGCGAGGATTGAACAGGAGAAGCACCTGTCCCCCGTAGCCTGTGGATCGGCCTCAGCCTTCTGGCCCCTCCTGACTTATTCTGGTTCCCTGGCGTCTTGGCGTTTGATTTATCGTTCGCGGATGCGTTCGATATCCGCTCCGACGGCAGCCAGTTTCTGCTCGATCTTCTCGTAACCGCGGTCAATGTGGTAGACACGGTCAATCCGGGTTTCGCCCCGGCCGACCAAGCCTGCCAGCACGAGTGCGGCACTGGCGCGCAGGTCGCTGGCCATGACGGTGGCTCCCTGCAATTCCTTCACACCCTGGATAACAGCAGTAGCGCCTTCCTTACGAATCCGGCCGCCCATGCGGTTGAGCTCGCCGACGTGCAGGAAGCGGTCCGGGAAGATGCGCTCGGTAATCACGCTCATCCCGTCGCTGAGACACAGCAGCGCCATGAGCTGGGCCTGGAGGTCCGTCGGGAAACCGGGATACGGCTGGGTGGTCATCTCGATCGCGTTCAGCCGGCGCGACGAGCTGACATAAATCGTTCCGTTCTCCCGCGCGATATGGACGCCCACCTCTTCCAGCCGATCGGTCACGGCGATCAGGTGATCGAGATTACAGTTCTTGAGGGCGAGTTCGCCGTTGGTGATGGCGGCTGCGATCATGAACGTGCCGCATTCGATGCGGTCAGGAATAATGCGATGCTCACAGCCGGTAAGTTTTTCGACCCCTTCGATGCGCATCTCCGGCGTGCCGTGGCCTTTGATCTTCGCGCCCATCTTGATGAGCATCTCGGCGCAGTCGACCACTTCCGGCTCGCAGGCCGCCCCGACGAGGACGGTTTCGCCCTCCGCCAGCGCGGCGGCGCACATGACATTGATCGTCCCCAGCACGGTCGGACCCTGGGCGCCGCCCAGGTACATCTGCGTCCCCTTCAGGCGACCGCGCACCTCACCGACAATATTCCCCCCTTCGGTGCGGAACTCGGCCCCAAGCTTCTGCAATCCTCGCACGTGCAGATCTACCGGCCGATCGCCGATGGCGCATCCGCCCGGGATCGAAACCACCGCCCGGCCACGCCGCGCCAGCAGCGGTCCCAGCACGCAGATGCTCGCGCGCATCGTCTTGACAATGTCGTAGCGGGCTTCGCATTTGCTGGTATCGATCACTTCCAGGTCCAGCGGACCATTGAGAGCGGGATGCTCAGCAACCTTGCTTTTCCCGGGGTTGTCATGCCGGTACACCCGCATGCCCAGCTCCCCCAGGAGCTGGATCATGGAGTCGATGTCGCTGAGCCGTGGCACGCCATGCAGCGTGGTCTTTCCCTCAGCCATCAGACAGGCTGCCAGGATAGGCAATGCGCTGTTCTTGCTGCCGGAGATCTCGATTGTACCTTTGAGACGATTACCGCCGCGGATGAGAAAGCTGTCCATGGCCCTTCCATTGGCCCCGAAGGCCGAAATGAGCTCGTGTGCAAAACATCTCGCACACGGAGAGTCGCCACATTCGGAGGTGGCGACCTTTCGGTCTATCGGCCAGTCCATTGGCCGACGATCAATTGTACTGCCAGAGCAGTTGATGCTCGGTTTATCGGTCGATGCACTCCCCGAATGCGCCATCCACCGATACAGCGCGACATTCTGCGTTGACGTGCGCTAAAATTCAAGCCGTTCCCCAACCTTTTGCTCTCCTCTGTCACACCGTGGTCGCTTTGTGTCGGTTTTCCAACAGCACTCGCGGCGCGGCAGTTTGCAATCGCAGCCATCTGCATCACACGGCAAGCAACCGTTCAGGAAGATGACGGTAAGCGATATCCCGAAGCGCTCGAACGCCAGTTCCAGAAAAAGCCAACGCTTTGGCAACACCTTTGTGGCACCCGATGATCTCCCCTCGCAGCAGGGGCCTTCCCGCAGGATATTCCAATTGGACACGCAAAATATGTTCGGGTATAGTTAATGCCACCTTTCGGCCCGCAGTGTTCGCTGTTGGCGCCACCCCGGCCTATGCGCCTGGTGCGCGGGAAACCTGGAAAAGCTATGGCTGTCTATCCATCCTCTAAATCGTGTCAGGATTGGCCGCTTCCTGGGGGCCAGCTCCGAGCGGGGGCGCGAGTTGGTCGCGACAGGCAAACCCATTGCAAACCCACTTCAGTCGTCAGAAACCGCGTTTTTAATAGCGCCAATGCGGTTGACTTGTGGCTGCGTGACAAAAAAGCGAACCCATTGCGCAGACAACGGGGTACTTCCCGCCAAGGGTCCAT
Organism: uncultured Tepidisphaeraceae bacterium; assembly: GCA_964606625.1. Classification (GTDB taxonomy): domain Bacteria; phylum Planctomycetota; class Phycisphaerae; order Tepidisphaerales; family Tepidisphaeraceae; genus CALEKX01. The sequence goes on from CAZSJB010000050.1 coordinate 10,350, forward strand.
CCGCCTGTTATCGAGAGGTCGCAGAAACATGTGAGAAGGGATCGCGCAAGTGTGTCGTGCTACCGCTGCACTTGCTCGACCGTTGCCGGGCGCGTATTGTCCACGCCAATAGGAAACGAGGGTTCACCCCTAACATCATTTTTTGATTCGGAGATGAAATGAGTTTCGCACAGGCTGTCCATCAGAAAGCCATCGAAATTGGCAAGTTGTCCGTCGAGATGACCACCGTTGCCGGCAGCGGCCATCCGTCTACGGCGCTGTCGCTGGCGCACCTGACAACGGTGCTGATGTACCACCACATGCGGTGGGATCCCAAGGACCCGTGGAATCCGGCAGCCGACCGGCTGATCCTGTCTGAAGGCCATGCGG
>CAZSJB010000051.1:0-3179 GCA_964606625.1 uncultured Tepidisphaeraceae bacterium
CCGTGGCGGAGAGTCCCGCCACCATCGGCGAAGCAACGGCGAAGGTGCTGGGCGTCTAAGGGGGCATGGGTGCCTCGCCCCTGCGAACTGCATCAATGCTCATGCGACAGCGGTTTAAGTATCCGATAGCGCATTCGCACGGATAGCGGCTGATCGTTCATCCCCATGATCTGCAGGATGCCCAGTGAGCCTTCGCGCGTCCAGAACAGGTAGGTGCGCGGCAAAAGAGCGGCGACAGGGATCGGGTTGGGGAATGCCAGCGTTCGTGTCCGCTTCTCAAGCTCATCGGACACCAGCCGCAGGGGATCATTCGCATTCCAAACATGGTTGGGGATCGCGAGGAATTCCATGTCCCAACCGATTAGCCGTGGCTCAGGTCCGGTCAGATCGGCAATGACATCAATGCCAGTATTACGCCACCATCGTAAAAACTCGTCATCAGTCATCATGCCGGGCGGAGAATCGATGACTTGTCCGGTCTCAAAATCGAGAAAAACCTGCTGCTTTGAGCTTCCACGGTCATTGATGCGCACCTCGGTTCCCTGTTGTCGTCGCACGTCCTCCAACCATTTGCTCAGGTCTGGCTCGGCTGTGGGATCTTCTTCGCCCCCAATACGGACCAGGAAATGCCACGTTCCAACACGCTGGCCACCACGGATCAGGTCCGACTCGAATAGCGAAACCCATTCGTTACCGATTTCCCTCAGCATTGGATTTGTGCGTAAGCCATCGGCTACGCCGCCGGCGGGATAATTCCCGTCTGAGGTTTTGATGGCGGGTATCGGATCGGCTGAACGCCACAGGCGGTACTGTAATATCGCACCATCGACATCATTGGTCGAGAATCTCCCTTGGATCTCCAGCAAACCAGCCGGTTCATCCGCTCCCGCCAACTCACCGTAGCCGCCGCGAAGTTCCAACTCCCCATCGGCCGTGACAAATACGCCCTCCATGTAGAACAACCGCACTGGCTGATGACGGTCGATTCGCCAGTGGAACTCGCCGCGCTGCGCCGCAGCTTGATCCGAGCGGAGACTTAGTTCGACTGGTTTGTGACGGCGCAGTCGCATATAGACCTGGTTGGCCGAATCTTGCTCCGAGGCAAACCGTGTTGGACGTACCTGCAGCTCTTCGATTGGGGTGTCATTAATCGTGATCTCGAGCTGGTCGCCGTGGAAACGGTATATTCCGGGCCGGGTCGTTGGTTCGCCGTCAAAGTCGATGGTCGTTAGGTCCAGCCATTTCGGATCCTTGGCGTCATCGAAGGTGACCCGCCAATCGTTGTCTGGATCCTTTCCAATCCGAAAGCTCATCAAGTCGCCTTGCAACACAAGGACAGCGTCTTCCAGATCTGCGGCTGGCACCATTTGGCCGTTATCCCATACCTCGACAAAGCGCCAATGACCCTGAAGGCGCTGCGCATCATTTGTATGCGGTGGCGCTGATCGGTCGTCCGCCATCAACTGCGTCACTGCACCCGTTCCAATTCCCCCGGCAAGCAAAGCCAGTCCAACGAATACAGCAGCGACTTTTGCCTTGGTCCATGCCATCATGGTCGTTACCCCTTTCGCGATAGAGACGGTGGATGCTGACAGCGTGGCTGCGGACGTGGTGCTCAGGGCGCTGGTTGTAATCGTCGTCACAAGTCCCGCCGGCATGGCGGCTTCAGTTGCCATGTTCGTCCACAGCATCGTGCCCAGCGCTGCGGCCGACATCGTCAGCCCCTTCGCCTGCGCCATCTCACGGAGTTTCGCGAGTGCGCGGTCAACCCACTTGCGGGCTGCGTCTTCGGAGATGCCCAGCGCAGTGCCCACCTCGGCAAACGGCATCTGCCGGTAGAAGCGGAGAAGGATCCCTTCGCGGTCGGACTGGCGCAGGCGGCCGACCAGTTCATCGAGGATCGGTGCGAGGTCGGTCCATTCCGCATTGTCCTCGGGTGGGGGAGTTTGCATGTCAGCCGCCTTGGTTTCATGGCGACGGCGGCGGGACTCGCCACGCAGCGCCTTGGCGGATGCGTATTGGGTCACGCGGAACAGCCATGCCGGGAGGAGGGTGTTGTGTCGAAGGCGTTTTGCTTGGCGCGCCAGCACCATGAAGACCGCCTGGGTCACGTCCTCAGCCAGATGTGCATCGCCCGTGCGCCGCCGGGCGATGCCATACACCCAGCCGCCATGTCGGCGAACCAAGTCGGCAAATGCCTCGTCGTCACCGGCTGCGTGACGCGAAATGAGTTGTGTATCGGTCATAGTTGCCCTTTGGAGATGTCATACCCGATGGCGAGACAAACCGGACAGAAAAATCCGCGAGAGAGGGACCGCAGGCGCCCAAGGACTATCGGTACGCAGCCAGAGGGATATAATGCCTGTTTTAACATTGGTTTCTGATTAGATGGAGGACACTGCGCGTGGCGAAGCGATCCCCACTGGCTGACAGACTGGAACAGGTTAGAGAGCGCATTGCCAATGCATGCGCCAAGGCAAAGCGCGAGCCTGAAGAGGTGTCGCTGGTCGCGGTGACCAAATACGCTGCGCCGGAGCAGGTGCGCGAGATCGTGCAGCTTGGCGTTGTGGATCTGGGGGAAAGCCGCGTCCAGGCGCTGGCCCAGCGGGCGCCGCAGATCAACGAGTTTTTTCAGCGACGTCATCAGCATGGGGATGAATCGGTTCCCGCAAGATTGCGATGGCATATGGTAGGGCACCTCCAACGCAATAAGGTTAAACAGGTTTTGCCGCTGGCCAGCCTGATCCAGAGCGTGGACAGCCTGCGTCTGGCGGAGGAACTGGATGCCCAAGCCGGCAAGCTGGGCAAGCGGCAGGCGGTCCTGCTTCAGGTCAATGCTTCGGAAGAACCCCAGAAGCATGGGGTGGCGGTGGGGGCAGCGGTGCATCTGGCGGAGCAGATTGATACGATGCCGAATCTTGCTCTGGTCGGTTTGATGACGATGGGCCCGCTGAACGGGACGCCCGCCCAGATCCAGTTAGCTTTTTCCCGAACCCGGGAAATCTTCGAAGAGATGAAGTGGCATAAGATCGGGGGCAATAACCTCCGATATCTGAGTATGGGAATGAGCGACGACCTGGAGCTGGCGATCGCCGAGGGCAGTACGATGGTGCGAATCGGCTCGGCCCTGTTCGGCGGTAAGCCCGAAGGGTACCAGGAAGAAGAATAGCCAACCAGCG
>CAZSJB010000051.1:3189-10273 GCA_964606625.1 uncultured Tepidisphaeraceae bacterium
TGTTGGCTGCTTATCGCAGGCTGATCCCTATGCCCGACATCGACCTGTTCAACTTCTTCCGCTACCTGCTGGCGACGATTGTGACGGTCTATGCGTCGGTCATTACGCTGCAGTCGCTGTATGAGTGGTATATCTGGCTGGCGGGGCGCGATCGATACATGTCGTTGCTGCGGCGGTACGTGATCGTCCACGGTTTGCGATTGCGATTTACGAGTTTCTGGGGGGATTTGCTCATCTGCGTGCTGCTGTGCGTGGTGTTTGTGCTCGTATGGCGGGCGCATGGGATCATCGGTCATTTGGATCAGGTCATGCATGGCTGAAGATCAGGTTAAGATGCTTCCCGGTGGTAAAGGTGCGGGGGTGGCTGCCCAGGCAACGCCCGCGAATATGCCCGCGCGCCAGTTGCAGGATCTGCCTAAAGACGAGCTGGAGCATCTGGCGGAAGAGCTCGGTTTGGACCCCACGCGGTTTAAATCGCGCCAGCATCTGGTCGCCGGCATTCATGAGCGCCGTCAGATGATCGCCTCCATGGACCGCGAAGCCATGCTCGACGTGGTCAAGTGGGCTCGTCGACCGGTTCCGGTCAATGTTTCCAAGGAATATCTTGCCCAGGAGATTGTGCGGATTAAATCCATGCGTTTCTCCGGTCTCAGCCAGCGGGGTTTGATTGCCCTGGCGATGCTGCGGGGGGTTCGGGTAAACCCGCAGGACGACGTCCCGACCCTGATCAAGCGCCTCAAGAAACAGGAGGGGTTCCTTGCCCGCCTGAACCGCAAGAAACGGGCGATGATCGGATCGCTGGTTTCGGGGATGATCGGCGACACTGAAGAGGCGGGGGATTACCAGTTTCTTCCACCCCAGCCGGGTCCGGCTGGGAACGCAACCGGGCCTTCGGCCCCAGCCCAGCCACGGCGATCGGGCACCATCAAGGAAGAGATCGAGGATGCCGGTCTGTTCGGCGGGATTGCCGGTCGCATCAAGAAGTCAGCTGATTCGTACCTCAACCAGAAGCTGGACGAAATCGAAGCCCGCATCGATCGCAAGCTGGATGAGATCGACCGTCGCCTGGCCGAATGGCGCGACAAGGAAATCGCCAACCGCATTCGCATCCTCAAGATCACCCTCTGGGCCAGCGTCATCGTCAGTCTCATCTCGCTGCTCTACTTCTACATCCGCGTGGCCTTCCTGGGATGAGGTCAATCAGGAGTGAGTGATGCATTCCTTCCATGAGCTTTCCCGAGCGCCCGGCGTCATAACTCGAAAAACAGGATGTCGCTGATTTTCAGCTCCGGTTTCTGGTCAAGCTGGCGCTCGATCAGCGCGCGCAGAGCCATCAGGGATGAGATTTGCGTATGAATGGGCTATACTTCTTGCCCATGATTATCGACTGCGACGTCCATCCGGTCTGTCATGATCCCAACGAACTGTCCAAGCATATCCCGCGTTTTTTTCGGGAACTGGGATATCATCTAGGCGGACACATGGGGCATAGAAACCCGCATGGGGTGCATCGGCGGGATTCAGCCATCGAACATGTTCCTGGGGCGGAGAACTGGTTTGATGTCTTTCGCGCACAACTGCTCGAAGCCCAGAATATTGACTGTGCGATTTTGAACTACACCGGCGGATACGGCGCGGGGGTTCATCCGAATCCCGATTTTGCCGCGGCGATGTGCACTGCGTGCAATGCCTATATCGCGGAGCACTGGCTGCCAAGCGATCCGCGCTGGGTGGCTGCCATCATGGTGGCGCCGCAGGATCCGAAGTTGGCAGTCGAGGAGATTCGTCGCTGGGCGGATAACAAGCGGTTCGTCGGCGTATCGATGACCCCAGCAGCCGAGGCCCTGGGACATCGCCGTTACTGGCCCATCTATGAAGTCGCAGCGGAGTATGACCTGCCGATCAGCGTGCACCCCGGTCATGAGGGCGGCCCTGGTACATCACGTCCCTTTGCCACCGGATACGCAGAAACGTACATGGAGTGGCACTGTAATTTGTCGTCCGTCTACATGACCCACCTCACTTCGCTGGTGACGCGGGGTGTTTTGACGACCTTCCCAACGCTACGGTTTGTGATGCTGGAAGGGGGATTCGGCTGGCTGCCGCATCTGCTGTGGCGCATGGACAAGAACTGGAAGGCCTTGCGCGCGACCGTGCCGTATCTCAAGGAACCGCCCAGTCACTATGTGCTTCAAAGTGTTCGCCTCAGCACTCAGCCGATCGAGGAACCTCCGCGCGATGCCCAACTGCTCCAGATCCTGGAAATGATCGAAGCCGACCGCACATTGCTGTTCTCCAGCGATTATCCCCACTGGGACAATGACGACGCTGTCCGCGGTCTGCCCCGGATGGAAGAAGCCCTGAAGCATCGCATTCTCGCGGGCAATGCGCTGGAGACTTATTCGCGGATTCAGCTTCCTGAGGTAATCCATGCCTGAACGTCATGTCATTTGCCCGGTTTCTGAATTGCCACCGGGATCGCGAAAGATCGTGGACATCGGCGGACGGTCAATCGGCGTGTTTAACGTCCATGGCCAGTTCTATGCGATTCGCAATGCCTGTCCGCACCAGCTGGCGCCGCTGTGCCTGGGGAGCATCTCAGGTACCAGCGCTCCTGCCGATCGGGTGGATCAGCGGGAGTGGCACCGTGATGGTGAGATCATCCGCTGCCCCTGGCACGGATGGGAGTTTGACATCACTACTGGCCAGAGCGTCTTCAATCCGCACCGCTGCCGCGTCAAAAGCTACGAGGTGACGGTTGAGTCCACCGGGATGACGCAAACTCTTTCTGCCGAAGACCCCGACCCTTCGGTGGAGACGTATCCCGTGACGGTTGAGCAGCAAATGGTCATTCTGCACGTGTAAACCCACATTTCCGTCCCGTGGACAGCAGGGCTGCCCGCGTAGGGTTGGCATGACGGCTGCTGAGGAAACAAGGGGCCTATAATGGGATGGAACGGTGGGAGTCGAGTCCGCTGCATAGGGATTAACCCCGTTTTATTGCTCCAGGTCCACAAAGGGGGATGGTGCTCCCGGTGAACGTATGGTGTTCGACTGTTGAACCAGGAAGGAAGGGGAGTTGCGTTCCATGAAAGCCCGTGACTTGCTCAAACTTGGGATGAAACCCGGCCCGGCAATCAACGTGGCTCTGAAGTTGCTGCCCCAAGCCCGCAAGGCGATGGGTAAGCAGGCACTCGAACGCGACTTGGCGGCGCTGATCAGTGAGCCGAATGCCTACACCGAGCATCCCCATTTGGCGCTGCTGGCTAAGGCCCTGATCGAGCAGAAGCAGAAACAGGCTACGTTCCAGCCGCGGGAGGAGCCGGCGCCGTACCGCATCTGGGGAGAGGATCTCGAGCCCGGAGCGGTCGAACAGATGAAAAACGCTGTCCAACTCCCGGTGGCGGTGCGCGGTGCGCTCATGCCGGATGCCCACCAGGGATATGGCCTGCCGATCGGAGGCGTGCTGGCGACAGAGAATGCGATTATTCCTTATGCCGTGGGGGTGGACATTGCCTGCCGTATGCGGCTGAGCGTGTATGACATCCCAGCCGACCAGTACCAGCGGCTGCGCGATACGCTTCGCAATGCCCTGAACCGAGAAACCCTGTTCGGTGTCGGGGCTGCATTCAGGAAACCGCTGGATCACCCTGTGCTGGACGAAGACTGGTCGATCACGCCCGTCACGCAGCGCGTCTTCGACCGAGCCCGCAGCCAGTTGGGAACCAGCGGATCGGGCAACCATTTTGTAGAGTTTGGGATCCTGAGCGTCGATCAGCCGACCAATGAGCTGGGCTTTGCGCTTCAGCCGGGGCAGTATCTGGCGCTGCTGTCCCACTCAGGGTCACGTGGAGCCGGGGCTGCGGTGGCGGATTACTATTCGCGGCTGGCGATGGATAAACATCCTGAGTTGCCGCCGGCAATGCGCCGATTGGCGTGGCTGGACATGGACACCCAGGAAGGGCAGGAATACTGGGCGGCGATGAATCTCATGGGCCGCTACGCAGCCGCGAATCACGAACTGATTCACAAGCGCATTGCCCGTTCGATTGGTGCAGAGGTGATTGCTGCGGTCGAGAACCATCACAACTTTGCCTGGAAAGAAGAGCATGATGGCAAAGAGGTAATCGTGCATCGCAAGGGTGCCACGCCGGCGGGGAAGGGCGTGCTGGGCGTAATTCCGGGATCGATGGCGTCCCCGGCGTTTGTGGTGCGCGGGCGGGGGGCGGATGAGTCGCTTGCCAGCGCATCGCACGGCGCAGGGCGCGTGATGAGCCGGACCCAGGCCAAGAAAACTTATCGCTGGTCGCACATCCGACCGATTCTGGAAGCTGCGAACGTTGAACTGCTCAGTGCCGGCTTGGATGAAGTGCCCGGCGTGTATAAAGACATTCACGAAGTCATGGCGGCGCAGGAGGATCTGGTGGATGTGCTGGCACGGTTTGACCCTCGCATGGTCAAAATGGCGCCCGGTTCGGAAAAGCCGGAAGACTGAGGCGGTTAAGACCGGCCAGAGGGGGATCTGTACGGTTATGGATTGTGCTGAAATTGCAGACCATTGCTGTGCGTAGGGCGGGCTATGAGGTTGACATCAGCCTTGGCTTTTATTGACAATCGCCGGGATGCTCTGTTAGTGTTCCGTCACGCCTAAAGTGGCGGAATTCCGGACATTTAGGGCTTCTGATCCTCCCAGGTCAGCCGCCTGATTTGCAACTTGAGATCAGCGATCCGGTTAAGGGTGGGGAGGCTGGATCGCCGGAGACACGCCTGATGAACCGACACCTTTGGGGTATGTGCCTGTTGATCCTTGCGGTCGCATTGGGCAGAGGCGTTGCGGCGGCCCAGTCTGCGCCGAACATTCCAACGGCCGCCCTGACGGCTGCTAACGTCCAGCCGCATCTGCCTGTGATCCAGGAGTATGTGCGATATCACGTGGAGCGTCTGACCAGCAAGAATCATGACGAGCAGACAGCTTCCCGCGAGGCGCTTATCAACGCTGTCTTGCCGGTCGGCAATACCCAGCCCGGTCCGGCCTACCTCGATGCCTATGCCCGCACGCTGAATGAAGCCCTGACCAAGCTGCCGGAAGACATTTCCATTCGAGCACGTCTGAACGCAGCCATTGTCACCGCCCGCGTTGCGGATGCTGCCAACAACTACCATCTGGCCAATGCGGTGATTCGATTTATCAACGATGAATCGATTCCCGTTGCCCTGTGGGGCGTAAAAGCATCGGAATATGTGCTTCCCCAGGAACTCAGTAATCCGCTGTACGCCAACGAGCCCAAGGTGCTCCGGGCGATCCAGCAGGTGCTGGAGGGCAATCCTCCCGGCCCGATCGTTGATGAAGCCTATGAATCGCTGCGACTGCGGATTATTGACCGTCCCGGCGATCTACAGCCGCGCATGATCGAAGCTGTCCTGCCCGTGATTCAGGACACATTTGAATCCCGCGTGCAGCGCATGATTCAGGAACCGGTCGAAACACCCATGACGGAGGCCCGTGCCACCTTCTTCCTGACCAACCCGCGCGTCTGGCCTGTGCAAACCGCCCAGCAGAAGCTGCGCACCGCCCAGTTGATCAATAACCTCATGCACATTGCCGCGCAGCGCATTGCCAACAATTCCAAGGAGTTTCCGGCGCTGGTTCCCCTGATCCAGGAGACTGCCAAATCGCTGGTGGTGGTTGGACAGAATGAAGGCAACCAGGCCATTCAGAATGCTGCCAGAAACTTGTCGCAGATCGGGGATAACACGGATCCTGCCGAGATTGTGAAACTCGTGCAGGCGGTCCAGCAGGCGTTGCAAACCGCTCCGACGTTCAGCCAGCTTGAACCGGCACCTCAGTTGCAGCCCACTTCCGGCAGCCATGCCGGAACCAGCGGCGCGGTCGCTGACATCGCACAGCCGTAAATGGACCTGCTGCATATCGCCTCTTGCTTGTTGCCAGTCGCTGAATAAAGGGTCATTTCCCGGCATGCGACCCGCATCCAGCTGCATGCTCTGATGCTTCGAATCCTGCTCATTCCGATAGCACTGTTCGCGATGCTGGTCGCGTCAATGCTCTGGTCGGGCAGTGCGGTCGAGCAGCGGGCGAACCTGCGGTGGATCAACGCTGGTGATCCCAAGACTCTGGATCCGGGCCAGATGACCTGGGCCCAGGACATTCGCCTCGCCAATGCCCTGTGGGAGGGGCTTTACCGGTTCGATTCCACCAACATGCAGCCGCAACTGGGTGTGGCGGAGCGCGTCGAGATCAGCGAAGATCGCACCGTCTATACCTTTCATTTGCGTGAAAATGCCCGTTGGTCCAATGGTGATCCGGTTACGGCGCACGATTTTGTATTCGCCTGGCGACGCGTTCTTGAGCAGCCGGGTGGCTATACTTCGCTGATGTACTACATCAAAGGCGCTCAGGCATACGCCGAAGCCCTGCGGGCGATCGACTCGCCCGATGCGCCGCGGCCGGATTTTGGACAGGTCGGTATCCTGGCGGTTGACGATCACACCTTTCGCGTCACGCTCAAGCATCCGGTGGCCTTTTTCCCGGATCTGTGCGCGTTTCCTACGTTTTTCCCAATCCACCGGGCATCCATCGAATCGTTCATCAGCCATGATCCTGTCGCCGGCGCGATTCGCATCGCGCAGGGCTTCACCAAGCCGCCACTGGTCAGCAATGGGCCGTTTGTGCTGTCAGACTGGCAATACAAACGTCGCCTTCGCCTGGAGAAGAACCCGTATTACTGGGATCGTGAGGAAGTTTCGCTGGAGATAATTGACGTCATCAGCGCCGAGGACGGCTATGCGGCATTCCAGATGTACGAAACCGGCGCGGTGGACTGGATCGCCAACGTGCATCCCGATGTCTCGGAGAAGCTCAAGCAGAGCGGCCGGGACGACTTCCACATCGGCACCGGCCCCGAGCACGACGCCCGCATCGCCCACGTGATCCCGCCGCCCCCGCTCGCCGCGGATGGCGCCGACCCGACCGGCATCGCGGTGCGCACGCTCGGCAACCCCGCGCTCGACGCCGCCGTGTCGGCCACGATCCCCTGGCGGCTCGCCGAGATCCCGGCCGCCAACG
>CAZSJB010000051.1:10283-10527 GCA_964606625.1 uncultured Tepidisphaeraceae bacterium
CTCACGACACCCACCTTGCCGGATGGCCGTCCCAATCCATTTGCTGACAAGCGCGTACGGCAGGCCTTTGCGATGGGGTTTGATCGTGAGGTGGTAACGCGCAACATCGTGGTCACCGGCGAAACGCCCGCGACGACGTACATCCCGATCGGGATCTTCGATGGGTACCAGTCGCCGCCAGGCCTGACGTTTGATCCGGAGCGCGCACGTCAACTGCTGGCTGAGGCAGGATATCCTGGCGGCC
>CAZSJB010000052.1:0-10467 GCA_964606625.1 uncultured Tepidisphaeraceae bacterium
AACCTACAACCCGCCGGTTAACAGCCGGCTGCTCTACCATTGAGCTACTGCGGAAAAGGGTTGTGTCTGCCACTGCGACAGTGGGGGCCAATTTACCGGTGTTACGAGGCGTGTCAAGGCAGGTTCGCATTGTTCTGGGCATGGCAGGGGCAACCCGGTTTGGGAGAAACTTGACGAGGGGGCAACAGCGGAAATAATCCCTTGGGCATTGGGGCTGGAAAAACAGTGTAAACTGCCGGCTCGGCCATAGTTCCAGCAGGAAGAACGCGCATGGATCAGTTCCGTCCGGACTCCATTCCGAATCCCGCCGTCCGGCGGTTAAGCCTGTATCTTCGGCAGCTCGAGGCCTTCCAGCGCGACAACCGCCAGACGATCTCCTCCAAGCAACTGGGCCAGTCGCTGAACCTGACCGATGCCCAGGTCCGCAAGGATCTGGCATATTTCGGCCAGTTTGGACATCCGGGCATCGGGTATCGCGTCGATGACCTGATCGCCCGCGTGCGCCACATCCTCGGCACCGACAAGACCTGGAACGTCCTGCTGGTCGGGGCTGGCAACCTCGGGCGGGCGATGATGGGGTATCGCGGGTTCATCGCCAAGGGATTCAACCTGGTGGCGGTGTTCGACAGCGACCCCGCCAAGATTGGCCAGGTGGTCGGCGGGTTGACGGTTCAGCCGATGGACGAACTGGAGTCCTCCGTCCAGCAGCAGAACATCCGCCTGGGGATCATTGCGGTGCCGGCAGAGGTTGCCCAGGAAGTGGCCGATCGCCTCGTGGCTGCCGGCGTGGGCGGCCTGCTCAACTTCGCGCCGATCTCGCTGAACGTCCCGTCGCATGTCGCCATCAACTCGGTGGATCTGGCGGTCCAGCTGGAACAGCTCGCGTTCCAACTCAACTTCGGCATCGCAGGCGACATGGGTTGAGTGGTGTTACTTGTCGAGAGCTTTCTATCGCCGACAAGTGACCTGTGACAAATAATCCATCCCAACGCTTAATAAGCCTGCGCGAACAGAACTTCCGTACTCGTTTCCTTTCCTGAAAAGATGCACTTGCCGGTCTTGCCGCTTTGGTCGAAGGGAATGCAGCGGACGGTGGCTTTGGTTTCTTCCTTGATTCTGGCTTCGGCGTCCATGTCGGGCTCGAAGAAGCAGCGGACGAATCCGCCATGCTCTTGGAGGATCTGCTTCATCTGGTCGTAGCTGTCGGCCCAGCGGGTGTTCTGCGACTGGAAATCCTTAGCCCGCGCCAGCATCTGTTCCTGCACCGTATCCAGGCGATCGGCCAGCCATTTCCGTGAGATCTGATCGATATCAATCGTCTCCTTCCCACCGTTCAGGCGTGTCTTCAACACAAACGCATTGGCATCGACATCGCGCGGGCCGACCTCGATTCGGAACGGCACGCCACGCTGCTCCCAGTGATACTGCTTGTCGCCCGGGCGCGCATCGCGGAAGTCGACGATAATCCGCTGTTGCGTGCGCTCGTCATACAGGTAGCTCTCCAGGCCGTGATGGGCGAAGCGGTTGCCCGTCTTCCCATCCAGCAGGCCGCCGACGACCTTCTCGATGAACGCGCGCACCTTTTGTTCCTCTTCCGGCTTGCGGAAGATCGGCACGATGGCGACGACGTTAGGCGCGACCCGCGGCGGCAGGACCAGGCCGTCGTCGTCGCTGTGCGCCATGATCAGAGCGCCGATCAGGCGGGTGCTCACGCCCCAACTGGTTGTGTGGGCATATTGGAGCTGCTGGTCGCGACCGAGGAACTTGATGTCAAACGCCTTGGAGAAGTTGGTCCCCAGGTCATGGCTGGTGCCGCACTGAAGCGCCTTGCCGTCCTGCATGAGGGCTTCGATGCAGTAGGTGACGTTGGCGCCGGGGAACTTTTCCGAATCGGTCTTGGCACCCTTGATAACTGGCAGCGCCAGCACGTTCTGGGCGAAGTCGGCGTAGACATCGAGCATCTTCAGCGTCTCTTCGCGGGCTTCCTCAGCCGTCTCGTGGGCGGTGTGGCCTTCCTGCCACAGGAACTCAGCCGTCCGCAGGAACAGCCGCGTGCGCAGCTCCCATCGCATCACATTGGCCCACTGGTTGATCAGCACCGGCAGATCGCGGTAGCTCTGGATCCACTGGGCGTACATGTGGCCGATGACGGTCTCGCTGGTGGGGCGGATGACCAGCGGTTCTTCCAGCTCGCCGGCTGCCTTCAAGCCGCCGCCGTCAGCCTTCTCCAGCTTGGAATGCGTGACGACGGCGCACTCCATGGCGAACCCTTCCACATGCTGGGCTTCCTTCGCGAGGAAGCTGGTGGGAATCAGCAGGGGGAAGTAGGCATTGACGTGCCCGGTGGCTTTGAAGCGGGCATCCAGCTCCCGCTGGATGGCTTCCCAGATGGCGTAGCCCTCCGGTCGGATGACCATACAGCCGCGGACGGGGGCATAATCCGCCAGCCGGCCGGCTTTGATCACATCGAGATACCACTGGGCGTAATCTTCCGAACGAGGTTTGATGTTTCTTGCCATGAAGGTCTGGTTGTTGGGTGTTTCGTGTTTTGCTGTTTCGACGCGGCCTGCCGCCGACTGGCTGCTGCCGGCTTTCCGCAGCCCGCTAAGATTACGGACATCGACGGCGGTGGCAACTGATTGTGCCTCGGTCCGGCGTCCCGGCGCGCACGCAAAAGTGGCTTCGCTTTTTTTCGCGCGGCAATGGTTTTGCCGGTCCCAATTCCCGTTGTTGACCTCAGATCGAGGGTGAGTCGTGCTGCGATTGGGTTTGCAGTGGCTTTGCAACGCACGGTCCTCGGATGCGGCGCGCAACAGGTCAGATGCATCCGAAGCCGCGTTATCCGAGGGCGCAGTTTGATCGAAGATGAGGCAGTTCGGATCAGCGTTCATGACAAATCCCCTTCAGACGTGATCTCCCCAGGTCTATAGACACCGCAGGAGGGGATTGGTTGGCTGAATCCTCAAGGGGCTTGTAGGATGTCCGCTGCGACCCATCGACTCGGAACACCCCATGTCCGATTCACTGGAAACCACGTTAATAATCATTCACTTCGGTGCGCTGATCGTCGCGGCGGGGGTGGGGCGGTTGTGGCTGAAATCCTCTGCCGCGATCTGGGGTATTGCCCTGCTTGCAGCCGGGGTTGCGATGGTGAGCAGCATTCTTATCGATGGTCAGGGTGCATTTCTCGTGCTCATTTATGCCCCGGTGATCTACGCCATTGCAGCCGTCGGGAGATACGATCTGAAATGACGGTGCATTGCGACTGTGGCGTACCGGGTCGCCGTTTGGCTGGGCGGTTGCGATTGCGATATCCTCGGCTGGATGCAGGTCTTCCGTTACTGGGCGCGGGTGGATGTGGATGCTGAGGGGCGGCAAGTGCCTCCGCCGGGGGTGACAGCCGCTGCCGGATGGTCGGATGAAAGCCCGCAGGCGGCGCAGCAGCATGCACTGGAGCGGGTGCAGCGATTTATCGAGGCGCTGCGCACCCGTCCCGATCAACTGCTCAACCGCTACGAGTACGTCAGCGCAATTCGCGAGCCAATCCTGGAAGAACTCCATCTTGAGGGTGTGCGTCTGGCAGCGCTGACGCGCAACGGCTATGGCGCGGTCGTGCTGAACGCAGCGTGGATGTTCATTGCGGATATCGATCTGGAGGTGCCGACGATCGGGCAGTCACTGCGGGCGATGTGGAATCGGCTGCGCGGGCAGATCGTGCCGACAGCCGAGGAAAAGGTGATTGAGCGCGTGAAGCAGGTGGTGGAAGCGCATCGGCCGATGGGCGTGCGTCTGTACCGCACCGCCGGCGGGCATCGGCTGATCGTGACCAACCAGCCGTTTAGGCCGGATTCACCGGAAAGTCGCGAGCTGCTGACTGCCCTGGGGAGCGATCCGCTGTATGTGCGGCTGTGCGAGCAGCAGAGGTGCTACCGTGCCCGGCTGACACCCAAGCCCTGGCGCATCGGGCTGCAAGTGCCGTACCTTCGCACGTTTCCATTCGTGGACCAAGCCGATGAGCGGGCGATGCGCGACTGGGTGATGATCTATGAATCAGCGGGGCGCGAGTGGGGCGTGTGCGAGCTGGTGGGCGAATATGGCGAAACGAACGTGCATCCGGAGATCCGGCCGGTGCTTGCCTGGCATGACCAGCGGGCCCTCGGCCCGCGCGGCGCGCGGCTGGCGTAGCCAGGCGTCATAAATGCGCTTCGTGGCGCGGGCGGGATGCTCCCGCGCGGCGGCGGGCGTCTCCAACATTATGCATCTTTGGCCTAAGTCCAACAATTTGCGCCGCGTAGGGCAGGCTATTGCCTGCCGCGAGTGCCATAGCCGTCCACGGCAGGCAAATAGCCTGCCCTACAGCGCTTACGACGATCATGCATAAAGTTGGATCCGCCGCGCGCGGCAGGCAGATGCCCTGTTTTCGCGCAGGCGTGCCGGGGGCCGTGATCAGGCGGGCTGGATCAGGCTGGCGCGGGCTTCGGGGATCGGGATGGTTTTGCGTTTGCGGTCGAGGAAAATGTTGATTTCCCGATAGCCTGCGGCTTCGAGGTGATCCATCGCCTTCTCGAAGTCGGCGGCGACACGCTGGGGGACGTGCGCGTCCGAGCCGATGACCACCGGGATGCCGCGCCGCTGCATCTCGCGCAGGATGACCGGGCCGGGGTTCATTTCCGGAATTTCCTTATGCAGGCCGGAGGTGTTCAGCTCCATGGCGGTGCCAACGGCTGCGATGCGATCCAGCGCCCGCTGGATGTCAGGCAGGATGCGGTTGAGATCCCATTGATCGGGATAGAGGTTCTTGATCAGGTCCGGGTGGGAGAGCGTGTCGAACAGCCGCGTCTCGGCAGCCCGGGCGAGGTGATCGAAGTAAAGCCGCTGATACGCCAGGGCATCACCGGTGTCGAAGGCCTGGCGATATTCGCCGATCTGTGGATGCACCGAACCCAGCACATGATGGAAGTGGGCGGAGGAAAGTTGCTGTTCCAGCCACGCCTCCTTGCCGGGGAAGTAATCGGCTTCCACACCGAGCCGCACATCGACGCGGCCGGCCCAGGCGGATCGCGCCCGCTCGACCAGCGCCAGGTACTCCTCCCACTGCTCGAAGTACATACGACTGCTTCGTCCCCAGCCGTCGGGGAAGGGGTTGTGGCAGGTGATGACAATGCCGGTCAGGCCGCGCTGCTGGGCAACGGCTGCGTATTCCTCAGGTTCCCCCATGGCGTGGCGGCATAGGGGGGTGTGCATGTGCATTTCGTAAAGCATGGAGCAACTTCTTTTCACTTATTTGCGCGGCGGCGCGCTGGGGCCATCGACCCATAGTCCCTGGATGGTATGTTCGACGGGAATTTCCGGTATCCCGCGTCGATTGTGTGTAACTTCGCTGATCAGCACGTCGGCTGCAACCTGGCCGGTGATTTCGTATTGCTGATCCAGGCCCGCATGATCGGGAAATTCCGGGGACCGGTCGAAGGTGATCAGCGCCATGTCCTCGGGAATGCGCCATCCCAGGGAGAGGGCGGCCTCATAGACATACGTTCCCATCGCCAGCTCGGGTCGGTGTTGTTTCAGCCAGGCGGCGACGGTATCGATCGCCGGTTCGCCCCATTGGTCGAAGATCAGGGTTTGCAGCGACTGGTGCGGTTTGAGGTGCTGCTTGGTGTAGGCTGCCGGAAAGGAAACCGCGTGATTGGTGCGCTCGTCATAGCCTCGTCCGACGGCGATGGCGACGCGGTTGTAGCCCAGTTCAAACGCCTTGTCGATCACGAGCTTGAACCCGTGCATCGCGTTAGTGGCGACGCGGTGCAGAGGCGGATGAGGCAGCGAAAACCCCATCGCGACGGCTGCGTAGCGGGACCAGTTGATCCCCTCCAGCGTTTTGCCGGGCTGGCTAAGCCCGGTGATGACGAATCCGGGGCAGTTGCGGTGAAACATGATGCGGTCGAGCAGGGCCGGGGTCATGTCCGGATCCTGGAGACTGAAGGCGCGGGCGGTGTAGCCGTATTCGCGGGCACGCTGCTCGAATCCGCGGTAAATCCGCTGGATATGGGAGGGCAGGTCGCTCAGGCCATTGGGCATGGGGTAATCGACCACCACCGCGAGAATCGCCTTAAAGGAAGGCGGATGGGTTGATCGAAGATGAGCCATATACGCCGACGCCAGGGGATTGGGCTGCCATCCCATGCTCTGCGCGATTTCGCGAATGCGGCGGCGGGTGGATTCGGGAATGCTGTGGTGATTATTCAGGGCACGCGAAACGGTGGAGGAACTGACCCCGCAAGCCTTGGCGATTTCGCTGTAGGTAGGCCTTTTCATAATATTGTTCAGATTACGCAACGTGCTGCGTAAATCAAGAATTGTTTGCCCCTGTTTTCTGGGGTAATGTTCCGATGTCGTTCCACTCAGGCGCTTCATGTCGCCACCGACGCGATTCTCTGGCCAGAGGAGCGGTCATGTCTATTTCGCGACCTTTCCGAGCAGCGTTTACGCTGGTCGAACTGCTTGTGGTGATTGGGATCATCGCGATTCTTGTTGCGATACTGATGCCGGCTTTGAACAAGGCGCGGGAAGCCGCTCAGGCGGTGACGTGCCTGAGCAATCTCCGCCAGTCGGGGCTGGCGCTGACGATGTACGCGACCGACAACGGTGGTCAAATGACCATGTGGCGCGCCGAGCAGGTGAACGGATGGGGGGAGATCGGGTATCCGTGGACGCTGTTCGTAGCCGGGCTGGACACGGTGGATTATTTTCCGTCGCACCTGCCTTTTCCCGGTGGCCGCACGTACACCACGCACGGCATTACCCGGTGTCCGGTGACCCCTTCCAAGGACAGCCGGTATACCCGAGGATCGTACTGGGCGTATGGCGCCTATAACGCCATTGAGGATCCGCAGTACAAGAGCAAGAAGTGGAAGTTCCTGATCGATGAGCGCAACAAAACCCAGCCGTGGGGCTACACCAAGTGGACGCTGATCTACATCAGGCAGCGCATCCCCCAGCCGGAGTCGTTCATTCTCCTGGCGGACGCCTCGACGAAACTGGCCAGTGCGCCGCAGGACATTCATGCGTCCAACCTGTACTCGCCGGATCCGGCATCGTACATGCCGGCAAGCTGGTTTATCCATAACAACCGGCTGGCTGCCCTGATGGCGGATGGGCATGCGGAACTGCTGTCATTCGGAGATGCCCACAGTGCAGTGAACGGCATCAAGAAAGCGTTTGACAAGGATCGCCGCTTCCGGACGTTGCCATGATTTGAGTGGGTGCTGCCGGTGCGGGCAGAGCGTGAACCGATTGTAGCCCCGCGACGCGGCCGACCAATACCTTTGAGAAGACCGGTGATGTGCCAAATCGCATGTTGCCCATGTTTACGCAACGTGCTGCGTAAATGAGCGTTTGTCCGGCTGCCAAACGGGGTCTAGATTGAACATCAATAGCGGCTATGCACGTACTTTTCCCTTCGGAGGACATCATGTACAGCTCTAACCTGCTTCGTCTGGCTGCCTTCGCGGCCCTGCCTCTGTTGTCTGCCGGCACGGCTTCGGCGGCCCTGTTGGGCCCGCTGGATTTTGAAACCGACAACCAGTTTGCCGACAACTTCCACTTGGGGTACACCGCCGGTGGCGGCCTCTCCCAGCAAACGACTGATCCTGCCCCGGCCAACAATTACCTGCGGATGCAGGGATCGGGCAATAACAATACGGGCAGCACGATTTCGATCAATCGATCCACGGACCCCAAGGGCTGGTCCAATTCTGATCGATTCGGCAACTCGTTCACCTTGAACTTCGACCTGGCGACCAACCAGCGGGACTCCAGCTTCCAGATCTACCTGTTTGATCCGGTCAACACCACCAACAACCTGATGATCCGGATCAAGACGACTTATACGAATAACGAGGAGATCACATTCCGCCGCGACGGCTCGTTCACCACGGCCTCCGGCACCCCGGGAGCTCAGTTTGATACAGGGCTCACGGCAAACAGTGGCACGATCAGCGGTTCAGGCACCATTTCCGGTGACTTTTTGACGCTGGTCGATGATGCTGTCGCCGGCGCCGGTGAAGGGTTTATCCCCGTCAGCCTTACCTATTACGTCAATCCTGGTGATAACGCGGGCGGCTTTCTTACCTTTACGCTCGGGTCGCTCACGGCGACGTTAACGCTCGATGATGACACGCATGTCATCGACAATCCGGCGATCGCCTTCCACAACATCACCTACAACGTGTCGGGTACGCAGCACGCCTGGCGCATCGACAACATCGAGGTTGTTCCCGAGCCGACGGTGATCAGTCTGCTGCCGGCGGCTGGGCTGCTGGCGATGCGGCGGCGTCGCGCGATCTGACGGGCGCACCGCAACGGTTCGAACCTCCGTGGCACGGGCGACCGGCCCGTGCCATATTCCTGTATTCATCCCCATATTGTCCTGGAGTTGACACCTATGAAGCTGATTGCACTCGCCGTAACCTGGACCGTGGCGTTCGCCGCCAGCCTTGCTTTCGCACAGCAGGGGGATCCCACCGTGTTTGAAATCCAAAGCCGCTGGGATCAGAAAAGGTTTCTCAATGCTGCCGACGACGCGGTGCGAACCGGCCCCGTCAACGACGACAATGCCCGATGGATCCTTGAACCGGCTGGCAGTGCCTACTTCATTCGCAACAAGGCCACCGGCGCCTATGTGCAACTGGCTGACGATTCACACGTGCTGACGCTGGTGAGCAGCGCGCCCACCACCGATCGCGGTCGCTGGATCGTCAATCCGGTGGACATTTACTACACTCTCCAGAACGTCGCCACCGGCCGGTACATCAACATCGAGAACCTCGATGGCCCGGTCGATGCCAAGCTGGACAAGCGGCCTGATGCAAAGAACTGGTGGTCCGGGCTGTGGCGGCTGAACCATGTCAGCGGACCGGAGATGAAGTTCCACGTCTTTGGGCAGGTCGTCGTGACCACCCCCCGGTATGGATCGACCATCAAGGGTGACACCAGGATCGAGATCCGCGCTCCTGGGTTTCGCAAGGCGGAGGTGAAATCGTGGCTGCCGGGTGGCAAGTTCGGCCAGGACTCCACCGTCGGCACCATCGAACTGGGCGAGGATGGCACGGGATCGATCATTTTCCCAGCCGACACGTATCCTCGCGGACCGATCACCATCCGCATCGGGGCAGCCGAAGGCGCCCTGCGCAGCAACTATTACCTGATGGTCTACAACGAAGGGGGCATCTCCTGGAACGAAGGCATCCCCGATTCCGTCCCCGAGCCGGCCAAGGGCATGAAACTCGTCTTCGCTGATGATTTTGATAAGCCCGAACTGTCTATCTCCAAGGACGGGAAGGGCGCAACCTACGCCTCCCACAAGCCCGGCGGCGGTGACTTCTCGGGTATCCCCTTTGGCGATCACGAGAATCCTCAGACCACGCCATTCTCACAGGTCGACACCTACCTGCGCATCCGTGCCGATCAGTCGAAAAACACCACGGGTCTTCTGTCGTCGCTGCGGTTTGACGGCACGGGCTTCAAAGTCTGCGCGCCGGCGTATTTTGAGTGCCGGTTCATAGCTCAGTCGGCTCCAGGGACCTGGCCGGCGTTCTGGGTGATGACCGAGGGTGTCCACAAGGGCCTGAAAGTCCCAGCCGATGAGCTGGACGTCATCGAAGCCTACGGCGGCGAAGGCCCGGGCAATCCCAACCAGCGCGGCTACTGGATCCATGCCCACTACTGGAACCAGGCGCCCGATGGCGGCAAGGATTACTCCCAGGACCGCTTCGCCGGCCAGATCAAGATGACCGAGATCGAAGGTGCCGGCGGCGCAAGCTGGTATGAAACGTTCCACACCTACGGCGTGCTGGTCGGCAAGGAAGACACCGTCTACTACATGGACGGCATCGAAGTGGCCCGCCATAAGACCGCCCGGTTGTCGGGCAGCCAGCCGCTGTTCTTTTTCGTGAATCTGGCGATCGGCGGCGCCAGTGGCTGGAAGATCGACCTCTCCCAGTACGATGGCGTGGCCGACATGTACGTCGACTACGTGCGCGTTTATGCAGCCGAGGAGGCCCAGGAATGAACGGCTAACGTAAGGGCAGAAGGGCAAATTGACATTTTTGTCAGTTGGCGGGTGCGGTGAAGTCGCTATCATTTGCGGCGCGGCAGCCGACATCGGCTGCCTTCGCATGGATGCAACCGCGGAGAAATTGTTGTCCTATGAGCCGTTCACACCGCACCCGCCTTCATCGTCCATCTGTCACTACCTGTTGCTTGGAATCCCTTGAGTCGCGGACATTGCTGTCCGGCCTGACCGGGGAGTATTTCGACAATGACGATTTTACCGCGCCACTGCTTACCCGCACCGACGCGACCATCGACTTCAACTGGGGCGGAGCAGCCCCGATCAGCGGCGCAGGTGCTGATACCTTCAGCATTGCCTGGTCGGGCATCCTGACACCGTCGACAACCGGCAGCTATACC
>CAZSJB010000053.1:0-10461 GCA_964606625.1 uncultured Tepidisphaeraceae bacterium
ATCTGGAGTTGGTCGATGGGGAGGTTGTCCCGGGGCTGTTGTGGACGGGGCACAGCGACCCCAAGGTGCAGCAGTGTCCAGCCTTTGAGGGGAAAGGGTGGGGGGTGGGTTCGGTGGACAGTCCTTATACGGGATATAACTACAACATCTCGTATATCGGCCGTGGCGACGGGGAGCGCATCAAGCAGCCGGCGAAGATCACCCAGGTGCGCAATGCCTCTACCAAGGCCCTGTTCGGCGACGCAGCCGGACCGACACCCATGGTCGCCAACAAGATGATGCGAGCTCCACTCACCGAATCACCTCTTGTGGATGGGGATGATGTGGGGGCTGCGACGCGGATTGCCGGATCGCAGGCGTATCGTCACCGTGAATACACCAATGTCGCCTATGTGGATGGGCATGCCGCCTCGGTCAGCGAGCGCTATGCCCATCCGGCGCTGCCCATGCCGCCGGAGGCGGGGTTCCTGTCCAGCGATAACTCTGCCTACAAGCTGGATTGAAAGGGGGTATCAGTCAAACTCGAACGAGTCCTTCGCCAGCACGACCGGTCGATTCTGGCCGACGTTCAGCAGCAGGCCCGCAGCCAGGTAGCTGGCCAGGAGGCTGGACCCACCATAGCTGATGAACGGCAGGGTGACGCCCGTGACGGGCATGAGCTTGGTGACGACCATCAGGTTGATGAAGGCTTGTCCGGCAAGGAGAGCGACAATCCCCAGCGCCACCAGCTTGCCGAACGGTTCGCGGTTGGCGGCGGCGATCTCGATGCCGGCCTGGAACAGCACGATGTACGCCGCCAGCACGACCAGGCAGCCGAAGAACCCGAACTGCTCGCCGATCAGCGCGAACACCATATCGTTATGCGATTCGGGAACCCGCGTGCCGACCGGGATGTTGCCGAACCCCTTGCCGGCAATACCGCCGGATCCCATGGCGGTGTGCGCCAGGTCGATCTGGAATCCGGTTGATTGCCGTGTGGACGGATCATCGCTGAACATCGCGTAGACACGCGCCCGCTGGTAGTCCTTCACAAGGGTGGGCATATGCCGAAAGACAGGCAGATCCGTTCCCGACAGCCACGCGATCGGAATGAGCGCCACGCCCATGCCGACGATCGCCAGCAGGTGGCGGATCTTCGCCCCGGCGACGAACAGCATCGCGAACAGCACGGGAATAAATGTCAGCGCGGTGCCCAGGTCCGGCTGCTTGAGGATCATCGCCACCGGCGCCACCGCCAGGGCGAAGGGGGCGAGCAGGCCTTTGAGGGTGCGATAGTTGGAGCGAAATCGCAGGTATCGCGCCAGCACGAGGATGAAGGCGATCTTCGTCAGCTCCGCCGGCTGAAGGCTCATGAACTTGAAGTCAATCCAAGCGTGGGCGCCGTTGCGGACGGGGACGGATCCAAACCCGGATCGCGGCATGCCCGGCAGGGCGGTGTAGAGCAGAAGTACCAGGCTGAACAGGTAGAACCCCCAGGCGTATCGCCCGATCTTGCGGTAATCGACAGCCTGGAAGGCAAACATGCCGATTACTGCGATCACCAGGAAGATCAGTTGCTTGGGGCCGTCGCTGGTGCCGTCGGGGCGGCGGTCTGCCCAGATGCTGATCACGCCCAGGGTCGACAGCACCCCCACCGCCACGATGACCGGCCAGTTGGTCGCAATCGCCAACTGCTCCCAGACGCGCCGGATGGCGGGATGACGCAGCAGCGGAAGATTGAACGAAAGCTGGGACATCAGACGATGGCGAGAATGTGGGGTTCTCCCAATGGAATGTCAATGCAGGGGAGGTATCGATCCCCGATCATTGATTCTTGTGGCGTACTGGTGTGGACTGTCTTACCAGCTACGTCCTTATCTTTCTATCGACCTGAACGCTCCAGATGGGTGACAGGTTCGACGGTAGAGGTTTTGATCGGGATGTTATGGCGCATCAGACGGGAGAGGCGGAGGCAAGTCAGCCGGCTGAAAGTAGGGGGCCAGCTCCGCCACCTGGCCGGCAGGAGTCCAGTTGGCCATGCCTGGCTTCCACACAAGGGTTTGCGGGGTGACCTGGCCCGCTTCAATGAGATTGGGGAACTTCATGACGTCGAAGGGCCCGGCCTGCTGGCCATTGAGCACGACGTGGTAGGTTGTGATCTGTGGAAGCGGCGGAGGTTGAACCCCCGCACCGGGATTGGCCATCTGCTGGCCGAGCGTGTTCGCCATGGCAAAGCCCATGCCCATGCCGATTCCGGCTCCGGCGCTGCTGCTGGGATTCTTCGCCGCTTCCTCCATCGACCGAGCTGCCTGGAATTGCGTGTATTTGCCCAAGTCGCCAATGATGCCCATGCTGGTCCGCTGATCGAGGACCTTTTCCACCTCCGGCGGCAGGGAGATGTTCTCGATGTGCAGCGTCACCACCTGTAACCCAAACTGCTCAAAGTCCGGTTCGATCTGCTCCCAGACAAACTTTGCCAGCTGATCGTAATTGGCAGCCAGATCAAGGACGGGGATGCCGCTTTCCGCCAGCGCATCGGCGAACCGCGCTACGAGCATGTCGCGAAGCTGGTCGCCGATCTCATCGACCGTGAATCGGCCATCGGTCCCGACAACATTCTTCAGCAGGGTGGCTGGGTCACTAACCTTGATGCTGAATGTCCCGAAGGCGCGCAGTCGCACCGGACCAAACTCCGGGTCGCGCAGCATGATCGGGTTCTTGGTGCCCCATTTGCGGTTAGTGAATGTCCTGAGGGAGACGAAATAAACTTCGGCTTTGAAGGGGCTGTTAAATCCGTGCTTCCATCCCTTGAGCGTCGAGAGAATCGGGAGATTCTGGGTGGTGAGCGTGAACGTACCGGGATGGTTGAACAAGTCTGTCAGCATTCCTTCGGTGATGACCGCCGCCATCTGCGACTCGCGTACGATAAGTTTCGCGCCGTTCTTAATCTGGTTCTCGTATCGCGGAAAGCGCCAGACCATGGTGTCGCGATCGCGTTCGATCCATTCGATGATGTCAACCAGTTCGCTGCGCAGCTTATCCCAAAGGCTCATGGATACTCCTCCCGTTAATTCCCACCCCAGCACGATAACCGGATGGGCAGATTGGCAAAAGGCGGAACATGGAAACGGGAAGCGTGTTTCCCAGCCACGACTCTCCAGATGAAGGCATTTCACACTTGCGGTCGCGCTTCATGAGTAATGCCAACGTGATTTCTCAGATTTGTTTTTATCACCTGGTGTGTGCTTTGAGAAAGTGTTCAGCCCGGCAACTGGCGGACCGGTCGGATCAATGTGAGATTGGGTGGATAACAGGTGCTTAATTGATTGTCTGTGAACAACATGCCTCACATGTTGCGCCCCGCCTGCCCTTAGGGAGACGCATCCCAGCGGGGGCACTGGGGGCTCCCCAAACCCGGATTCGCCAAGGGAGAGGAGGATCAATCCAGGATGCAAAAGATTTTTCTTTTCTTGCCCGAGAGGGTGAGCTACATTGGCAGACAACTGTTGTCCGGCTGTCTGCAACGGTTGGAGTACAGGCGTTGAAGTACGATCGTGCCGGCCATTGCCGCTCCGGCAGGCAGTCGAGTGGGCTGTTGTAGATATCTCATTACTGCACCCCCGAGGAACGCTATGACGCACGAACACCCTGCTTTCGAGTCGCTCGAAGCACGTCGCCTGCTGTCTGCTGCCATCGAAAACGCCATTCCGCCCCTTACGCCTGAGCAACTCGATCAACGGCTGTCGGAGAACCTCGGCCGGGGCGTGCATGCACAGTACAACGGTTCGAGTGTTCATGTGAGTTGGCGCTGGTTGTACAACGACAGCCCTTCAACCGGTTTTAACGTGTATCGTCGTGTGGCAGGGGGCCCAGTCGTCAAGCTGAACGATGCACCCATCACAGCGACGACTGACTTCGTCGACACCACCGTGCCGGCAAACAGTGATGTGTACTACAGCGTCACGACGGTTATCGGCGGGCTTGAGGTCGCAACGTCACCCGAAGCGCACGTCAACACGACCGTTGCGAAGAACTACAAGTCCATCCCGATCACGAGTACAGCCGGCAAAATAGGTATCGGTGACCTTGACGGCGACGGCGAATACGACTTTGTCGTGCGGACGCCCATGGGATCCATCGATCCCGGCTACTGGCACAACGGTGGATGGGGCACGGGCAGTTATTCCAGTTACAAGCTTCGTGCCTACAAGAGCGACGGTACTCCCCTGTGGATGTATGATCTTGGCCCGAACATTGAGGGCGGGATCTGGTGGTCACCGTTTGTCGTCTATGACGTGGACGGTGACGGTAAAGCCGAGGTGCTTACCAAGGCAGTGATCGATCCGGGGATCTATCGCGATGAAACCGGAAAGGTTGTTTCAGGACCCGAGCATCTGGCGGTTCTGGATGGCGCCACCGGACAGGTCGTGGATTACATCGACTGGCCCAGCCGAGAAGGGTATGACAGCCACAACCATGCCTCCCGCAACCTGATCGGTATTGCACATCTGGACGGGACAAAGACGGCCTCCATCATTGTCGTTCGCGGCACTTACGATGAGATGCGCGTTCATGCGTACGACTTTGTCAACGGCCAGTTATCGCTGCGCTGGCATTGGGAATCCTGGAATGAAACCTTGCCGGGCGAGTGGGATGGCCAGGGCGGCCACTCGCTACATACCTTTGATGTGGACGGGGATGGTCGTGACGAGATTTTCCTCGGCCAGGCGATGCTCGATGAATATGGCAAGGGCGTCTGGACCACGGGCAAGGACGACGTGGATCACATCTACATTGGCGACCTGATCCCCGAGCGACCAGGATTTGAGATTTACTCGGCTTTGGAAAGTGCGCGCAACAAACCGGGCGACAGGGTCGGCATATCGATGCGCGATGCAGCCACAGGTGAACTCATCTGGGCGGTCGATGAAGACACAGTCCACATCCACGACGAAGGCATGGTTGCGGACATTGATCCGCGGTATCCCGGTGCTGAAGGCTGGAGCGGTGAAAAGGATCTTCCTAAGCGCTGGCTGCACTCGCCCACCGGCGAGCAATTGGACAAGAGCACCTTCTGGGATAACCGACTGCAGTACGGTGCCGTCTACTGGGATGCCGACCCACAGCGTGAAATCATCGTGGCTGGCGACATCGTCGATTATGGCCTCGAGCCGATTTCGCTGTTCCTGACCGAAGACTTCAACAGCACCAGTGGCTGGTCTCTGCAGTCAAGCGACAACCGCGCAACCCGCACAAGCTCCAACGGGACGATCGAGATTCGCCAGCCAACCAATGGCACGTGGACGTACACATCGAACGTCATTCCGATTGAAGCGGGTAAGCAGTATTTCTTCCGCCCGCGGTTATCGACGAAGGCGGGAGCGCCTGTCGCAATTCGGGTGGCGGCGCTGGACAGCAGCGGCAACGTGATCAGCGCCAACATTCTCGAAAATGAGAGTTTGCAGGCGCCCGCCAGCCATGAACTGCACACGTTTGGCTCAATGATGACAACGCCGGTTGGAACGGCCAGCATCCGCATCACTTTCGCCGGCGCGCGTACCGATGGGGTGGTTCTGGATCAGATCATGATCTTCGACGATCCCAATCCGGGGCGCTACAAAACCTCGATCTCGACGCAGTCGCAGATCGGCTGGGCGGATGTGTTTGGTGACTGGCGCGAAGAGATAATCGTCAGCCTGCCTGGCGAAATCCGGATCTACTCCACGGATATTCCCGCGGTCGATCGGCGCGTGACGCTGATGCAGGATCCGCTGTATCGCAGTGATGTGGCCCACCAGGCGATGGGCTACCATCAGATTCCCACGAGCAGTTACTGGCTGGGCCAGACCACTACGCAGCAGCCTGATCCGGATGATCCTCCGCCCACCACCCAGGATATCTATCTCAGTGACCTCACGCCTGAGTCTGTCATCAGCCCGTACTACGGATTGAAGCGGGATGCCAGCACCATGGGCGGCCCGTTGACGATCGGCGGGCAGACCTTTGCCAAGGGCATCGGCGTGCATTCCACAAGCGAGGTCATCTACCGCCTCGATGGCGCCTACAGCCGGCTGACCAGTTGGGTCGGAATCAATGATTCGGTCGGTAACTCACCGATCGACGGCACGGCAGTCTTCCAGGTCTGGGGAGATGGTCAACTCCTTGCCCAAAGCCCGCGCGTCACCGGTGCCGATGATCCCGTCTTCATGGATGTCGATATCAGCGGCGTTCAGGTTCTGCGCCTGGTCACCACCACTGGCGGCGACAACGACTACAAGGATCACACCAACTGGGCGGACGCCAAGCTCTATGTCGCGTCGTCCCCTGTGACGCCCAAGCCCACGATCACCATCACAGCCACCGACGCCCATGCGAGCGAAAGCGGCGATACCGCTACCTTCACCCTCACGCGGACGGGCGATCTGACGCAAGTACTTACCGTCAACTATTCCGTTTCCGGCACAGCCACCAATGGCGTGGACTACGCCACACTTTCCGGATCGGCGCACTTCGCAGCCGGGCAGTCGGAGTTGATCCTGACTGTCGTTCCCATCCAGGACGAACTGTGGGAGGGGGATGA
Source organism: uncultured Tepidisphaeraceae bacterium (assembly GCA_964606625.1). Lineage (GTDB taxonomy): Bacteria > Planctomycetota > Phycisphaerae > Tepidisphaerales > Tepidisphaeraceae > CALEKX01. Next base: position 6,560 of record CAZSJB010000053.1, read on the forward strand.
GACGGTGATCGTCACGCTCACTCCCAGTCCCCAGTTCATCATCGCAGCGGCTTCGAGTGCAACGGTCACCATCGCCGATGATGAGACCCCGCCACCCCAGGAGCAGGTAACCTATCTGTCCGACCTGAATCCGGTTTCATCGACCAGCCCGTATTACGGTGTCAAGCGGGATCGCAGCCTCCTGGGATCGCCGCTGACCATCGGCGGACAGACTTTCGAGAAGGGGCTGGGTGTTCACTCGCCATCGGAGATTGTTTACAACCTCGGCGGGAAGTACGCGTTGTTCCAGAGTTACGTGGGGATTGATGACAGCGTGGGTGACAGTGCTGTGGATGGCTCTGTACGCTTCCATGTGTATGTGGATGGTGTGCTGGTCAAGAGCAGCTCACGCCTCACTGGATCGATGGGGGCAGAGTTGCTGTCAGTCGATGTGAGGGGCGCGCAGACGCTTCGTCTGGTGACCGACACAGGCGGCCTGCCCCAGGACAATGACTACAAGGATCACGCCAACTGGGCGGATGCAAAGCTGTTCTCAGATGGTTCCCTGCCACCGATTCTGCCGTCTGAGGAACAGGGGCTGACAGGTGAGTATTTCGATGACCTGAACCTGACGGACCTGCGCGAAAAGCGGATTGATCCGCAGGTCGATTTCGACTTCGGCTGGGAAAGCAGTGTTCCCGGTATGAGCGGTGATACATTTTCGGTCCGTTGGAGCGGATATGTGATTCCGCCGACGACAGGGGAGTACATCCTGTCGGTGCTTGTGGACGATGGGGTTCGGTTGTGGATTGATAACCAGTTGGTGTTGGATCACTGGTATGACCAGCCTCCCACGGAGCACAGTGTGAAGCTCAACCTGACCGCCGATACGCCCTACGCGATCCGGATGGAGTACTACGAGCGACATGTCACCGCGACGGCGAAGCTGTCGTGGCAGGGGCCGGGGATTGCCAAGCAGATCATCCCAGCCCAATCCCTGCGGCCCTTGGTTTAACCCGTTACGGTTGGACTGCACGCGGCTGCTAGTTCGCAGAACTGGCAGCCGCGATGCGTCTCAGTTGTTTATTCGACCGATAGCGGAGGTCCGACCACAGTCATGTCGTGTGCTGCGAAGGCTGCCTCGATGTCGGCTGGCGAGGGGAGGGTTGCATGGGCAGTGGTTTCGCGGAGGAAGGTTTCGAATGTCCCCGCAGGGCTGACGATGGTGAGAAGCGTTCCGGGACAATCACTCACACAAGCCCACGCATGCGGGATCTGGCGCGGAGCGAACAGCGACGCGCCGGCTGAGAGGCGGAATGTTTCATCGCCCACTTCGAAGATGAACTCGCCGCAGACGATATAGAACCATTCATCCTGGGTGTGGTGGATGTGGCGCGGCGGCCCACCTTTGCTCATCTGGCAATGTTCGAAGACGTATATCTCCCCACCGGTATCGGCGGATGCCAGCTTGGTCGCCATCGGGAACAGCCCCCAGATTTGCCGTGCGTTGCCGCCAGAACGATCCATGCCAGCCGGCACGACAAACGCCTTGCACGTAATTTGTCCCTCCATATGCAACCTCTTTCTTCTGAATGAAATGCCTCCGGAGCCGCCGGCAGGAGATGCCCACAAGCATCTTGCAGCCTCCGACTTGTCGCAAGAATCAACAATATCGGTCTACCCCTCAGCAGGAAAGAGAAAATTAGTTCTGGAATGATCAGCGCTAGGGGAGAAACCCTGGTGAGAAGATAGCGCCTTTCAGGGGTAAGTGCTGGTTTCTGAGCTGGGGAGCGGCGGGTAAGATCTGCGGTAATGAGCGTTGCGCCCGTGGAAATCTCTCAGCCGCCCGTTCCCGACCGCTTGGCGGGGGCATTGTTGAAGCATTTACAGCGGCGCCATCACCAGGTGGAGATTGGGGGGGCGGGACGTGCCCTGCTTGGAGCACTACTGACATTCGGGTTATGGCCGCTGATCCAGTGGCCACGAAGGCTTCGCGACTTCGTAGTGATTCAGCAGATGCAGGGGGGCCATCTGGTGGATTGGATGCAGGAGGCCGTCGGAGCTGAGGCTTCTGAATCACTGCGGATAGCTGTCGACAGGGTGCGCTTTCGAACGTGGCTTTGGGTGCTGTCGCTGGTCGCAGCCGGGATAATGGTGACGGACTTCGCCGTCCATATTGACCGTTATGGGATGGCGTTTGGGGATATCCTCGCAACTACCTGGGGCTACGAGCGATCTCCACAAACCGCCGGAGGACCGGTTCAGTGGCTACATCTGGTCTGGGGAGGGGGGCTGGCGGCGGCGTATCTGCTGCACTGGTTGCAGGTGAAATTGCATGCGCGGGACATGCGGCGTGTGATCGCTGCATTCAATGATTTGGCGCAGCGGGAGCAACTGGCGACCGTTCCTCCAGTAACAGCGCACTATCGTCTGGTCTCGATGTGGACAGTGGGAATGGTGCTTCTATGCCTGCTGGAGGCATGGTGGGGAGTGGCCATGATGCTGGCTGGCAGCGTGCAGCGGGAACTGGTAAATCGCTCGATGCCGCAGGTGCGACTGGAATTGTCCAATACGCTGCGAGCGATGCTGCACCGACGACAGCCGTCAATGCACATTCCGACGCCCGTGCGGATGACCCGCCCCTGTCCAAATGCACGCTGCACGCATCAGGTGCCTGCCGATGCGGGATTTTGTCCGCGCTGCGGGTCGCCGATGAATATTCGAACCCTCGGTACAGGCGGTTGAGGGGCACACGATCCCGGGTTCACAACGGTTTCATCACATCGGGTATGTCGCCAATCCCTCTTATGGGTGGCAGCGGGTGATGCATCCCGGTAACATGGTCGCATCCTAGCATTTCGACAGGCATTTCAAATAAAAGGGAGGCGCCGCGATGAACCTGTACAAGCTGATCCTGTTCGTACTCGGTTGTTCGCTGATATTCAGCCAAGGGTTGCTTGCACAGGGCGACCCGTTGGATAACGTCAAGGTCGCGGTTCGCAAAAGGGATTATCCGGCTGCGATCAACATGCTTGTTGCATATCTGAATGCCAACGCCGCGAGCGTGGGTAATCCCAAGGTGGATGAAGCCAAGCGGATTTTGCTCCAGATCACCCGTACGCATTCGACCGCGCTGCAACGAGCCGGCAAACCTGTGGAGGCGGCGCAAGCGCTCCTGGATACCGCAGCCGTCACAGCCATGACCGATGAGAGGCCCGGATTGCAGCAGGAGGCAAAGACACTGCTTCAAGATGCCTATAGGGTGGCTAGCGGAAAATCGGCTGCGTCCGCGCTGGCCATTGCTGATGCGTTTGCAGTGTTCTTTCCGGACGATCCACCGCTGATCGCCCCTGCGGAGCGCGTGAAGCTGGAACTTGAGAGCCTGGCTGTCGACAAGAAGGCCCGCGCCGCTCATCTGCTGCGCGAGATCCGGCGGCTGAAGCAAGCCGGTGTCACTGACGAACAACTTAGGGCGGCGGGGGTCGTCGAGTCAGAACTGGTCGCGCGCTATGCTGAAGAACTGGCATCCCGCGGGTGGGCCTTGCAGGCGGCGTCGTTTGCGCAGGCTGAGCTGCTGATGGCAGATCCGTCCTCGGCGATCAATGATCGTCTGGCCAAGGTGGCTGAGCAGGCGTTGGCCAGCCATGTTGATGCCTGCATTCAGTTGGGCAATGCCCGCATGATCGCCGATGCGGTTGCGCTCTATCTCGACCCCACCAACACCGCTGCCGATCCCACCAGGCGCACGCGATACGAAGCCGCCGCGCAGCGCGCCGCCGCCAAGCTCGAACCGAAGAAACTGGAGTTCCCCGGAAAATTCGTCGAAGGCAGAGGCACATGGCGAGACGATGGAGCAGAGTTTACCTTATCCATGAAGCTGGTGCAAATCGGGAACTGGAGTCTGAACTGGGGGGGTGAGTCGA
>CAZSJB010000054.1:0-1059 GCA_964606625.1 uncultured Tepidisphaeraceae bacterium
GCGCTCCTGGCCATCGGGCTGCTGATCTGGTGGTGGGCGTTGCCGGATGAACCCTTTGCGACTCCCAACACGCCTTGGGGTCACCGTCAATGGGTCTTCGAGCAGCCGACACCCGAGGCGCAGGAACTGGTCAATACCTTTGAGTCCTCTTCACTGACTGACGAACTTTATGACCTGTATGCCTCCGAGCAGGAGTTGCAGATCTTGCAGGAACTTTCTTTTCATGACCTGTAAACGACAGCGCGTCAGCAGGGCGCGCAGGATAGGTGTATGACTCAGCAACTTATCACCTTCATTCTCGCTGGTTTGTTCCTGGGCACGCCTGCATTTGCGCAGGAGCAGCCATCACGCACAAACCAGACCGACGACTCCGCGCGCGACCGAGGGTTTCGCCGCCGGTGGGAAGGGCGTCGCTGGGATGAAGCATCGGCATTTTTCCAGGAGTATTCCCCCCGGCGATGGGCTGCCTATGAATCCCTCCCTGAAACCCAGCAGGGCCGCATTCGCACCGCCATGATTCGCCGCTATTCCCATCTGGAACGCATCCGCGAACACTCCCCCGACGATGTGTATGAGATGGTGTTGCGGCGAGTTGAGCTTGAAGATGAAGCCTGGGGCCTTGGCCAGGACATCCGCGAAGCAGTCAACCCTGCTGCCCGGGATGCCCTTCGCGCGGAGTTGCAGGAAGTTGTCCAGCTCATGGTGGAGGAGCAGTTCCTGGAGCGCGAACGCCGCATTGAGCGCCTGAAGAAAGCCCTTGCCAATGAAGAAAAGCGGCTGGAGGAAGATCGCCAGAACGTCGATGCGCTGGTGCAACGGCAGATGGAGCGGATCATCGCCACCGATCATCCCTTGGCGGATCCCACCGATGCTGACAACCCTCCGCCTGCGACCTCACCATCGGCTGAGCAGAACAGCCCCCGGGACAGAGAGGCGCCGGCTGCCAGTCCTGCGGGCAGTGGGGGATAATCCCGGTTATCGGGCAACCGTGGCTGGGGGAGGGCAGTTCAGCGTGTCCTTATAAATTTCGGAAAATCCTTTGGACGGCAAATAAAAGTT
>CAZSJB010000054.1:1069-4748 GCA_964606625.1 uncultured Tepidisphaeraceae bacterium
GTATAGTTAGAGGCGGAATGCACGAGGGACCGCAGAAAACGAACCCAAAACGAACCCACCAAAACCGCATTTTTGACCCAGTAATGCGGATTTCACCGTTAACTTTGTTCAAAACGAACCCAATGCAGCAGGGCATCTTTTCATGAGGTGATGTTGTCGAAGGGAGGTGGCTGCGGAGCGGTTCACCTTCATGTCCGCTGCGCCAGTTAGCCGATGGATTCACTATCGGACCTGCCCCAGATCCAGTAGACTGTACCCTCACTGGACGATAGGGCGGCATTGCTCATAATGACCATCGCCGCCAAACCGTTCGCCGGACGGGGGCAGATAATCTGGTGGTTGGACGGTGTCCGGCAGAAAAATCCGGAAAAATTCTCACGAACCTGCCCTCCGGCGGGTCGTCCCATTATGCAGCGGCTGCACAGCGGCCCGTCCCAGGACGCATAACTGCTCAGAAAACGGGAAGATCATGAGCCGAACCATCGACTCACCCAGCGGATTCGAATCCTTCGCCGATGATCCTACGCCTGCGCAGCAGGTTCAGGCCCAACTCCGCGGCAAGACGATCTGTCCCTTTTGCGGCACGCTCAGCGAGTCTACGGAGGGACCGTGCCCCAAGTGCACCATGGAGAATACCCCCCTGACGCGCCAGGCAACACGTGCGCGCTTGGGGCCGTGGTATGTGCTCCAGTCTCGCAATCCGGCTGCTCCGGGGATGAAGTATTCGGTCTTGCTGTCGCTGGTTAAAAAAGGGCAGGTGACGCCCCGATCCATTGTTCGTGGACCGACCACCAACCAGTTCTGGCGCTTTGCTGCCAAGGTGCGCGGGCTGAGCCGTGAGTTCGGTATCTGCTGGGGTTGCGGTCAGGACATCGCCAAAACGGCTGAGATCTGTCCGCACTGCCAGCGCAGCCAGCTTGCCGGCGCCAATGCCGACCAACTGCTGGATACCCGCCAACCGATCAGCCAGATCCTGCCCGTGCGGCGGGAAATCCGCCCGGCCTTCCCTGGCGAATTGCCCACCCGCCAGGAAGCGGCCATGCAGGAAACCATGCGCCCTGCGCGGCACAGCCGACCGCAGCTTGCTGCTGCCCCGCAAGAGCCCTCGCTGGAAGAGATTGCCCGACAGGAGATGGCGCAGATGCAGCAGATCCATGGCGGCGGGTCACTGAGGCCTGCGCGGGGGGGGCTGCCGCCTGCGATGCTGGGCCCTCAGTCGCCCGGCGCTTTTCCCGCGCGTCCCATGCCTGCGTCCGCGGGTGAACCGCGTCAGTCGCTGGCCAAGGCGCTGTTGATGCTTGTCTTGATGGGGATTTTCACTGTCGCCGGATGGCTGTATGTCGATGTGCATTCGCGTGAACGGTTCTTTACCTGGGTGAAGACCTACTGGGCGCAGTGGATTGATCAACCGGCAGCACCGACCCTGCCGCCACCTGCGACCGATCCTGACAATCCTTTGGCTGAACTGACCGGCAAGAAGATCCTGGCGAATCCTTCCCGGTCTGACACGTCGGCAACGGAATCCCAGCCGCTCCCCCCTGTGGTGGACCTTCAGCGGACAATTGATGCCATCAAGCAGACTCCTACACCACCCCCGACGGAGCAGAAGGCTGAACCTCAGCCGCCGACCACAGTGGTGCAGACGCCTCAGCCGCCGCAAACAACCGGCCAGGCGGAGGTGCGTATCCAGCCGCCCGTGCGGCAGCCCGAACCGGTTCGACCTCAACCTCCTGCGCCGCCGGCTGCCCAAGCGGGCATCGCCGAGGTCGAAGTGGTGCCGGATCCCGGCGAAGCGCTGCGGGCCAGCCGCCGCCTGTGGCGCGAGGCCCTCGACGCCGATGCCCGTGGCGACTACGCGACTGCGGTCAAGATCTACGAGCAGATCCAGGCGCTGCCGCCTGAAGTCTGGCCCGGTGGCCTACAGGTGAACCTGAAGCTGGCTCGCGACCGCGCGGGACAGTGATGCAGGAAGTGATTGGCATGCTGTTCCAATGGGGGCAGGATTTGCCATTGGTTCCTACCTGTGCGCAATCGCAATAGCTGCCCGAGGGGAATCCATCGGGTTACCCAAGGCTGGGTGTCTATTGTCAATTCGATGGTTTGATGAGCTCGACAGCGCTCTTGGGATCGGGTGCGAGCGTGAACAGCCGTTCGGTCTTTGAAATGCGCAGCAATTCCTGAATGGGCTCGGGGTGAGAAAGCACCAGCTTGCCCTCTTTGCGATTAATCGTCTGCCGCAGCGCCAGCAGCATTCCCAAGGTGGCGCTGCCGACATATCGGACATGTTTCAGGTCCAGGACCAGGCGCGTATTGCCCCCTTCGATCATCTCCTCGATCGTTGCGGTCAGGCGCGCGATGTCGGCTGAAGAACTGACATTGCTCAGTTTCAGCCGAATTACGGTGACGCCCTCGCGATGGCGCACGGTCAAGTCAGCAGGCAAAGCGTTCATGGCGACTCCGTTCGCAGCGGGCGGGGTCAGACGACCTGTACCTTGCGACCGAAGCGACGCTTGCGATTGATGATCTTGCGGCCGGCACTGGTCTTCATGCGAGCGCGGAACCCGATTTTGCGGGCCCGCTTCACCTTGCTGATTCTGCGGGGGTAATGCATGGTAAGTCCTTATATCGTCTATGTTTGCCGATTCGGTTTATTCCGCCGGCTGATCCACAATTATCAGCAAATTCTCGAACGAGCGATTCCCGTGGGCGTCCGTGGCACGGATGCTCACCTGATGTTGCCCAGGGTTGAGATCGGGAATCACGAAGCTGACAGTTTCAGCTGGCGAATCGAAGATTCTATCAGATGGAAGCACGGCTTGCCAGTCATCGGTTGCATTCACCGAATAAGCAACGCCCGCCACCGTGCTGATCCGATCGACCACACGAAGATTGATCCGGACGGCGCCGGGCAGGCGGTCCCAGGTCAGATCGCCGATCAGGGGTGGGGTGTTGTCAATCAAGATCGGTTCGCTGACGCGGCTGGCGGTCTTGCCTTCGCCAAGGGCGTTGGCGAGGGCATCCGACGCCGTCACTCGCACATAGTACCGCCCATCGGCGATGTTGGCGGTCTGCCAGGTGTAGGTGGTTTCCCGAAGATTCTCAGCCAGCGGAATCCATGGACCGCGTATTCCCGGCCGGAACGACAGTTCGTATCGCAGTTCATCCCCGTTGGGGTCCGACACCTCCCACGTGATCTCATGCGTACCGGAGGGACCGTTTTCAGCGGGAGGGCGGGTCAGGGTGATCGAACTGATCTGCGGCGCCAGATTGGGAATCTGATACGCCACGTCCACCTCATCCACGACCGGGGTCGCCTGGCCGGCATCGCTGGTGAGGGTCAGCCGGTACTGCAAGAACCGCGCCGGCGGAGATTCGATCGGCATATATCGCGCCGCGTCGCGCGGCGCCGACCATGCCGACCAGCCGCGGGCATCCGGCTCGCGAAGATTCCCGCTGCGGGTCGAGACCAGGATACGCGTTCCCTCGGGCAGCCGGCCTTCCAGATGCATCCGGCCAAACCGCGCCACCTGCGAGGCATCCAAGACGGGGCTGATGTAGTGTCCCTCGGCAGCATAGCCCCGGCTCATCGAGACAATCCCTCCGGTGTTGGCCAGTCCCATGTAGGTCCGGCCATCTTGTCCAGCATGCAGGCAGAGCACCTGCTGGGCTTCCACATCCG
>CAZSJB010000054.1:4758-10458 GCA_964606625.1 uncultured Tepidisphaeraceae bacterium
TCCGCCAGCACGACCGTCTCTTCCGCTTCGGGACGGATCTGGAAGACCAGCCCTTCACTGCCGGTCCCTACCAGCAGACCGCCATCCTGCTCGATCATTGCCAGCACCAGCACCGGCCCACGGTAGATCTCCGTGACAAATCCGTCCGGATCGATGCGGTAAATGGCATTGCCTTCAGCCCGCGGTTCGGAGCGTGCCGGCGCCGGCATGGAGGCCCGGGCCGTCGGCTGATCCTGCGCTTGGCTGGGTGCGGCCTCAGATCCCGGCGGTTGGGGAGCATCCTCTTCGGCCTGGAGGACCGAGATCAAGGAAAACAGTGGCGACCTGGCGCGGGAAATGGCCAGCTTCAGATGGGAGACCGCCGATACCTCCGGATCGGTCGGAATCGGATCGGGTTCCCCTGGATTCGGGTCCGGCAGTTCCGGTGGAGCGGGGTCTTCGGGCGGTTGGGCGGGAATTGGCTGGCCAGAGGGTTCGCCTTCGGGCCGGCCGATTTCCTGGGCGGTTGCCGGACTGACGGCGCCTTCAATCCCCGTTTGCGCCTCCGCCGTGCCGGCATACAGGTTGCCGGCTGCATCCAGCACCAGCGCGCTGATTTCCGACTCGACCGCGTCATACAGCACAAACATCTCGCCGGTCTTGCGATTCACGCGATAGACCAGTCCGCTGGGATCAGTTCCGACGTAAAGGGTGTCTTTGCCGTCCGACACCAGGCTGAGGAAGTTTGCCTCGTCCGTCTGCAGCACCACCCGCGACTGGCCATTGGGGTGCAGCTCGAACAATTGGCCTTCCGGGCCGGTAGCCAGATAGATCAATCCATCGGGTGTTCGCACCATTGCCCAGATGTATTGCACGCCGGGGGCCGTGAACTGCTCCTGCGGCTGGGGGTCGACTGTTGCCGCAGCGGGATTCTCCAGACGAAGTACACGTCCCTGTTCGCCGCTGGCGCCGATCAGCAAGGCGTTGCCGTCTGCCAGCAGCGAGAAGATGCTGACCCCGTTGCCCAGCTCCAGCACCGTTTCGGGTTCGCCATCGCGGATGCGCAGCAACACCCCATCCGGTCCGGTACCGGCGTAGATCACACCATCATCGGTCTGCACGATGCTGTAGACCGCGCTGATCCGTGGCTGTTCAGCCACAATCGTGCGAATCTCGCGAGCCAGCTTCAGATCGCCGAGGTTGGTCGCCACGACATTCTCGAAGCGGCCTTCGCGGAAATCGGCTTCACTGGTGTGGATCCAGTGCGATGGCTGCACAGCCAGCGCCGGTGCCACCAGAAACAAGGAGATCAGTGCGATGCGATGTATGAGACGGTGCATGTTGGCTGCTGGTTGAAAAGTGGACAGGGAGATCACTCCGCCGGTTGTGGTTGCGGCTCGGCATCCGGGGCAGCGTCGATCTGCCGGTTTGTCGCTGCACCATCGTCACGCTCGCGCGGAGCGGACGTCTGCTGGTCATCGTCCGCCTCCGGCGACTGGCGCGTGGCCTCGCCGCGTGGCCGACCGGGTGGCTGAACCTTGGTATCGCGCTCAATCGTAATCGAAAACTGGGCTGATCCGCTCATGACAAAATCGGTCGGGATGGTTTTGACGGTCGAGCTGACAAAGGGTGTCGTGTTGCTGCGCCCGGCGGAAAGGATGATCTGCCGGCGCGAGCTGGGCAGGTGGGGCATGGCTGTGCGCCCAACCGCCACGCCGTCGGCCTCCCGCAGCAGGCGGATGTAGATCGCCTTCTGCTGAACGCTCATCACGTCGGAGATCACATCGAATACCTCATCGACATTCTCAGCCACGAACCGGAAAGGCTTGGACATCTGCTCTTCCTGCAGATAAGTGCGCCAGTCGCTGACGCTGAGATGGTATTCACCGTCGGGCAGCTCCCGCGGAAGCTGCATCTCGACTGGCAGGATGGTTTCGGCGCCCCGGAAAGGACGGTGCAGGACAAATGCCTTTACCGTGTCGCCCGGATGGAAAGTGGTGCGCGGCAGAATCACGGAGAGAATCTCGGCTTCGCGGGACTGCGAATCAATCCGCACTTCCCCCTTGAGGCTGCGCACCATCACGCGCTCGAAGGGATTGTTGGCTGCCTCCATCATCGGCATGCCCACCTGGAAGAAAAACGCGCCACTGTAGCTGTCAGGCACGGTGTTCTTCATTCGGATGGTACGGCCGTTTTCGAACTCGATCACCAGGTCATAGTCGATGGTATGGTGGGGCGGAAGCTGGCGGATTCCGGTGACGGCGCTCATCAGCGCCACGCTGCTGAGCAGCGGCGTGAACTGGGGATGCGAGGCGCTTTCAAAGCGATAGACCCGGTCCTCGCCCAGTTCCGGATAGATTACGCGCAACTCGATCGGGATGGTCTGCGGCGCCTTGCCGATCACGCCTGAGACGCCAAAGGTCTCGTCATGGGTGAGCGTGCCGCGCACATCCGCCATGGCACCCAGCTTGAAGCTGGTCATCATGCTGGGAATGATCGTGTGAACCTTGCCATTGCCCATGGGCAGTTCAACCGGCCCGCCCGCCTGGAAGGGATGCCCAAACCCGAAGACACGATTGTCGATGACTTCCGTAACCGTACCGATAGCGGTCAGGTCCAGGTCACCGGTCAGCAGGGGGATCGCCAGCACCGAACCCGGTTCGATCTTGATGGACTCACCCTCGTCGTGATTGGCACTGCCGCCTCCGCCCGCCTGTAGTGCGACAAAGCCTGCCGAGGTGAAAATCGGCCGAAAGAATTGATCCACCTGCGGTGGCAGGCCTCGGGTCATCAGCGGCGTTGCCAGCGGCTGAAGCTGGGTAGCCTGGGCGTCCTGGAGTCCGGTTGGGGAAAGTCCCAGCCGCGCAAGCAGGGGATGGGCTGCGGGTTGCGCTGTCCAATCTTCCCAGTAGCTGGCGGGCATGACCCATTGCCGGGAGCCGACCGCAGTGGCAGGGGCATCCTGGCTGCTGGCGGCCTGCTGTTGTGCTTCGGTGGCGATCGGTTCGCGGATATCCAGCATGTATTCGATCGGCTGAACTCCCGCGATCGGATCTTTCACCAGCGGCCAGCCATAGGCGAAGGCGCCCACCATCTTCGCATTGCCCTCGTCGTCATACAGGTAAATCGGCGATCCGCTCATCCCCGCGATCGGACCGGTATGCTCCAGATTCTGGCCGGAGCAGCGGATGAGGATGACATCCCCTTTGACATTGAAGCTTCGCAGGACCGAGATGACCTCCACATCAAAGCGTTCGATCTTCGTGCCATTGAAGACGCTCAGCCCATATCCTTTCATTCCCTCGCGAACGTCTTTCACGCGCATGTGACGGGCGGGATCGAAATATCCCTGTCGCTGGGGAGTCCGGCCAGGAGAAGTTGCCGGCAGCAGCAGGCAAAACAGCACGACTATCAGAAGGGAACATCGCATGAGGTGAGTCAAACCTTTCGGTCAGCCCGGATTATCTACCGTTCAGGGCACATCCTACGGACGCACTCTCCCCCGGGCAACCGCAACCGTAGACCGGTAATCCGTCCGTACCAACTAACGGATCTGGCATTCCGTCGGCAACATTGTGCGAAATGATTCAGGGTCGGCTGCCGGATAGGTCTCCGGAACCCATTCGCATGCCAGTGCCGGGATTATCGGTCCTGGGCAAGGGAAGCAGAGGGGAATTGGGGCAAACTGCCGCGGTGGACGGACGTATCACTGGCGGGTGATTAGCTTGACCTGCCTATCCTGATACGGGTAGGCTTGAAGATTGCGTCGAAAAGGGGCCGTAACTGGAGCCACTGGTATCTTGCGGACAAGGCAACAGACATTAATTGCACTCATCGTGCTGACGACGGCCTTGGCGGTCGATCAAGCCGCGATGGCTGCGCCGCGGTTCCAGCCGCAAATTGCGGACACCGCCCGGCGAGTGGCTGATCGCCTGTCGCGCTCGTTCCGTCAAGTGGTTCCCGCTGCCCGCATGCCGGAGCTGCGCCAGTCGCAGCCGGCCATTATCGCCCCCCATGAGCGCCTGGTGGACCAGGTTCACATACACCAGACGCCCGACGGCCAATTCCGCTTCCGCCTGCCGCCTCCTGGGCTGCGCTGAACACCGCTTTTGCATCTACCTGAAATCTGAGATGGGCACTCTCCCGTTTCAGCTTTCGCATCTGAAATCTGAAATTGCTCCGTACCCCTCGAGGCTACCATGACTGCTACTGTCGGAAAAATCATGACCCGTCTGTTCGGGTCCCGCAATGAACGGCTGATCAAGCGTTATCAGCGTATCGTGGATCAGATCAATGCGCTGGAACCTGAAATACGCGCCAAAACCGATGCGGAGCTGCGCGCCCGCACGCAGGAGCTCCGCGAAGGGTTCCGCAAAGGGACGATCCATTCCGCCGACGTGCTTCCCGAGGCTTTCGCCATCATGCGCGAGTCGATGGATCGCCACATCGGTATTCGCGAGATCTTCAATCCCGAGCAGGACTTCGATCCGGACCAGTTTGATGACCACATGCTACAGGTCTATGACCAGGTCCAGCAGCGCATGATTGCCACGGGCGAAAGCTACAAGCAGGTGCCCATCCCGCATGAGCTGTTCGATGCGGTGCGCAAGCTGTATCCGGAAAGCCGCCCGCCGTTCCGCGCCCGCTGCTTCGATGTGCAGCTCATCGGTGGCCTGGTGCTGTACGAGGGCAAGATCGCTGAAATGGCGACCGGCGAAGGCAAGACCTTCGTCGCGCCTTTAGCCTGTTTCATGAAGGTGCTGGAGGGGATGCATTGCCATGTCGTGACGGTAAACGACTACCTGGTTCGCCGAGACGCGACGTGGGTTCAGCCGGCATTTGAGAACCTGGGCATCACCGTCGGCTACATCCAGCAGCAGATGGATCCCGGCGGCCAGGCCCGCAAGGCCGCCTACCAGTGCGATGTCACTTACGGGATCAACAGCGAGTTCGGGTTCGATTATCTGCGCGACAATATGAAAGAGCGGCTGGACCTGCAGGTACAGGGTCCGCTGGATTTCGCGATCATCGACGAGGTGGACTCGATCCTGATCGACGAGGCCCGTACGCCGCTGATCATCTCCGGTCCCGCCCATGACGACGCGCCCAAGTATCGGGCAGCCGATGCCGTTGCCCGTAAGATCATCGAGCTGAACAAACCTTGGGATGCAGTGGAGCGCGAGGTCGACGCCGCCAAGCGTGCCATCAAGGCGGCGGAGGGAGATGAGGATCGTGCCAAGACCAAGGAGCAGAAGGAAAAGGCACGCCAGCGCCTCGAAGAGGCACATCGCCGCCTGGAAGAAGCCGAAGCCAAGAAACAGGGTCTGGTCCAGTACTACGAAGTGGAACTGGACCGCAAGAGCGTGCACCTCACCCACGAGGGCATCACCGCCGCCCAGGAAGCCGCCGGCGTCGGCAGCTTCTACGTGGGCAGCAACATGGAATGGCCGCACCTGATGGAGCAGGCGCTGCGCGCTCATGTCGTCTACGAGAAGGACAAGGACTACGTCGTCGAGCGTAACCCGCGCACCGGCGAGATGGAAGTCGTCATCGTCGACGAATACACCGGCCGCAAGATGGTCGGCCGCCAGTGGTCCGATGGCCTGCACCAGGCCGTTGAAGCCAAGGAGCGCGTGCCGATCAAGCAGGAATCGCAGACTCTGGCGACCATCACGCTCCAGAACTTCTTCAAGCTCTACAAGGGCATCGCCGGCATGACCG
>CAZSJB010000055.1:0-3638 GCA_964606625.1 uncultured Tepidisphaeraceae bacterium
CCGATGTTGGGATTGCACGACATCTGCGCGATGCGAGACGGATCCAGCGTCACCATCGCCACGCGCGCACCCAGGCGCGACGCCGCCCACGCGGCTTCGGCGCCGGCATGGCCACCACCGATGACGATGATGTCATAATCGCACTGCATGGGGGTGTTACGTCAGCAAACGGGGAGGGTTTCCCCTTGTGGGCATCTGCTTTGGATCAGGTAGCTCCCCGGGGGGCGCCATCCGACTGTCTTACGGCAGCTTGGGCATCTCCCACTTGTTCTTTCGGGCCGCCTCATACATGGCTTCGATGACGGCAACCCGGTAAGCCGCCTCGGACGGCGTGACCAATTCGCCGGTTGTGCGGCCGACCAGGGCGTCACAGAAAATCTGAAACGCATGCGGCCAGGCTTGCGGAAGCTGCTTCCAGGGGGTCTTGCCGTCGGCGCCTTCCACCTTGTTGCTCTTGAAGAACAGTTCACCGTTGATGACGGCTGCGTGGCCCTCGGTGCCCGAGACCAGCAGCGTCAGTGGATTGGCCAGGTCATCCCAGCCGGCTGCCAGCGTGCCCACCGTGCCGTTGGCAAAACGGATCAAGGCCTCGCCGGTCTCGTCGCAATCACCGTAACGGGCGGTTCCAACATCCACCTGCGCCGTCACTTCCTTCACGTCACCCATCAGCCAGATCAGGATATCAAGCAGGTGGGTGCCCAGATCGCCAAATCCACCACAGCCGGCGATCTTGGGATCGGCCATCCAGCGCCAGTCAGATTCGGGCTGATCGGGCTTGGCATCAAACCAGCCACCCAGCGCACCGGCATGCACATTGGACCCGCGCACGCGCGTGATCTTGCCGAAATTGCCCGCGCGAATCTGCTCGCGGATGAACTGATGCACGGCAAACCCGCGGTTGAAATAGCCGGTCTGGAACTTCACGCCCGCCTTCTCGATGGCTTGGGCCATCTTGTAGGAATCCTGGGCGCCGATACCCAGGGGCTTTTCGACAAACATGTCCTTCTTCGTCTGGGCTGCGGCCAGGACCAGCTCTTCATGGAGATTGGTTTCCGAGCAGATCACCACGCCGGTGATGGAGGTGTCGTTCCAGATCGCCTGGACGTCTTCGACAAACTCGGCCCCGAGCTCCTCCGCCCGCTTGCGGCCGCGCTGGGCATGATGATCCCACACCGATTTCACGGTGATCTCATGCTTGCGCTCATTGAGCATCTTGATGAATCCCGGGGTATGAATGTGTGCGCAACCAACCAGTGCGATGGTGACCATGTGCTTGTTTCCTTTGCTGCAGATTCTTTCGATTACGGCTGTGAGTGTCAGACCATTGCCGACCATCATATCCGGCCTGGGCGGACGTTGCATGTCCTGGCACGCACATAGCGCCCGCCTTGCGGCGAATCAGGCATGGTAAATGCGAAATCTCCAGGATTTCCGCATCCGGATTTCCCGCCGTTGCACAACATGCTGTTGGCGCGTTTGCGGGTCATGGATCCACAAACGCGCCAACCATTGCGTCCAGGCGTTATACGTCCAGGTTTTTCGCTTCCAGCGCGTGTTCTTCGATGAACTGGCGTCGACGCTCGACGTCTTCGCCCATCAGGACGCTGAACATCCGCTCGGCTTCGCCAGCTTCCTCCAGCGTGACACGCAGCAGCGTGCGCTTGGCAGGATCAAGCGTGGTCTCCCACAGCTGCTCGGGATTCATCTCGCCCAGGCCCTTGAAGCGCTTGATCTCGATACCCTGCTTGCCAAGGTTGAGGATCTCCGGCAGGATCTGGGCCACACCCGCCACGTCGATCGTCTTGCCCTCATTGAACAGCGCGTAGCGCGTGGGCAGTTTCTCGCCGGAGATCGACTCTTCCTGCGTCAGGTAATAGTCATCGATGCTCAATCCATGCTCATCGAGCTGGACAAATAACCGCTCGAGCTCCTTCACCTCGTGCAGTTCCTGATTCTTCTGCAGCCGCGGCAAGACCTGGCCGTTGCCGTTGGCCTTGCCGTTGCTCTGCACCTTGGCCATCTCGTCATCCTCGACAACGAGATTACTCTCATGCAGGAACGTGTCACGCTGCTCCGGCGTGTAGAAGAAATGGTCGGTGCCTTCCACGACGATCCGGTACATCGGCAGGCGGCCATTCGCATCACGCCGCGACAGGAAATCGGCAAAGTCGATCCCCCGCCGCTCAATGACGCGCACCAGCTCTTCAAGCTTGTTGAGCAGCTCGACCAGGGCGGTGAGTTCTTCGCCGCCCAGCCGGCGCGATTCCTTGCCCGTGTCGGGATCGCGAATCAGCAGTTCGGTTCCTTCCAGGCCCAGTTCCATCAGCGTCTTGCGCATCTGCCGCTCATTGAGGACGTACTCGACCTTCTTGCGGCGGGTGATCTGGTACAGCGGCGGCTGGGCCACATAAACGCGCCCGGCCTTGATCAGCTCCTGCATGTGACGGAAGAAGAACGTCAGCAGCAGCGTGCGAATGTGACTGCCGTCGACGTCGGCGTCCGTCATGATGATCAGCTTGCCATAACGCCGCTTGTCGATGTTAAAATCGTCGCGGATGCCGCAGCCGAGAGCGCCGATGATCGTGCGGATCTCCTCATGGCCCAGCATCTTGACGAGATTGGCCTTCTCGACGTTCAGGATCTTACCCTTGAGGGCCAGGATCGCCTGAAGGTTGGAATCGCGACCCTGCTTGGCGGATCCGCCAGCCGAATCACCCTCGACCAGGAACAGCTCAGTAGCCTCGATGTCCTTGCTGCGGCAATCCGCCAGCTTGCCGGGCAGACTCCCGCCTTCGAGCGCGCTTTTACGCCGCGTGAGGTCGCGCGCCTTCTTGGCAGCTTCGCGCGCCTGCGCAGCCAGCATGCCCTTGTCGAAGATCGCCTTGGCTTCGCGGGGATGCTCTTCCAGAAACTGCCCCAGCTTCTCGTTGACCACGCTGTGAACGAACGACTCGACTTCCGCGTTCAGCAGCTTGTCCTTGGTCTGCGATTCGAACATCGGCTCGGGCAGCTTCACGCTGATGATCGCGGTCAGGCCTTCGCGCAGATCATCACCGCTGGGGCGGGTTCCCTTGATCCAGCCCTTGGACTCGGCGTAGCGGTTGATCGTGCTGGTCAGCGCCGTCTTGAAGCCGCTCAGGTGCGTTCCCCCTTCGTGGTTATTGATGTTGTTGGCAAACGTCAGAATCGTCTCGTTGTAGCTGTCGTTGTACTGCATCGCGACATCCACAACGAGCCTGTGCTCAGGATCTTCCTTCGAAAAGGTGATCACGGGCGACAGCGAGGATTTGCCTTCATTCAAGAACTTCACGTACTCCAGAAGGCCCTGCTCGTACTTGAAAACATCCCGCTTACCGATGCGTTCATCTTCATAGATGATCTCAACGCCCGCGTTCAGGAAGGCCATCTCGCGCAGGCGAGTCAGAAGCGTCTCGTGCACGAAGTTGACATCGGGAAACAGCGTGGGATCCGGCTTGAAGGTGACCTTCGTGCCGGTCTTGTTGCTCTTGCCGATGACCTTGAGATCCTGCGACTTGATCCCCCGCTCAAACTCGATGTGATAGACCGCCCCATCGCGGGCGACCTCGATTTCCATCCATTCGCTGACAAAGTTCACGACCGACGCGCCCACGCCGTGC
>CAZSJB010000055.1:3648-10377 GCA_964606625.1 uncultured Tepidisphaeraceae bacterium
GTCTTGTACGCCGATGCATCGTCATGGCTGAACTTACCCCCCGCCGCCAGTTGCGAGAAGACCAGTTCCACCGTCGGAATCCCCTCCGTGGGATGAATGCCCACCGGCACCCCGCGACCGTCATCCACGACGGTGCAGCTTCCGTCGGCATTGATCTTCACCAGGATGCTCTTGGCGTAGCCAGCCAGCGCCTCGTCGATCGAGTTGTCAACGATTTCATAGACCAGGTGATGCAGTCCGCGCGTATTGTACCCACCGATGTACATGCCCGGTCGCGTGCGGACATGCTCCACGTCATCCAGCACGCGGATCATGTTTTCATCGTAGGTCCCGCGCTCGACCATCTTTTCCACGACTTCTTTGGGGGTTTCGGCTGGCGTGTCTGCCATGAACTTGCTCCTGCTTTCAGCTTGAAAAACAACACCCCAACGCCCCGTCTCGCACGGGGGTTCAGGGCACGTTAATTATCGCGATTTCCGCACTAATTACTACGTTGGCGGGGCCTAAAAGGTCGCGATTTGGCCGATATATCCGCCTTGCCAACCGCCCCCCGGGCGGCGTAGCATCGCAACGATGATCCGCCTGCTGCAAGTTGCGATCATTCTGGCACTTCTGGGGCCGATCGCCTCATTTTCCGTGGCTGACGACCCGCCCCGCCAGGGCGACCTCCAAACCGCCATCACCAACCTGGCAGCCGAGGATCCCGTGACCCGCCGACAGGCCGAACAACATCTGCGCAGCGCCGGCCGCGAGGCCCGCAGCCTCCTGCTGCAAGCAGCCGGCTCAGCCGATCCCGCCATCGCCCACGCCGCCCGGGAGCTGCTGCTGAGCATTCCCTGGTTTCAGCCGGACGACCCGCCTGCCGCTCGGCGCATCCTCGAAGGCTATGGCGCCAAGGATGCCGACGGCCGCCGCCAGACGATTGTCGAACTGGCTGATCGTGTCGGGCACGATGCCGGCAATCTTTTGCTGCGGCTGTTGACTGAAGATCCCAGCGACGCCGTGCGCTGGCAGATTGTCGCCGTCCTTCAAGCCAATCGCACGTTGATCTCTCCGGACCTGCTGCGCGAACTGGACGAAAACGCCGACAATGCCCCCATCCTCGCCGCCCGGGCCACCGCCCTTACCCACGAAACGCCCGATGATCCCGAAGCGGTCATTGTCCTATACCGCCGGATTCTCGAGCTCGAATCGCGTAATCCAACCCCCGACCATGGCGCTCTGTATCCGATTTTCAACTATCTGCTCGGATATCATCTGGTGAACCGCCAGTTCGATCAGGCTGCTGAGTTGTGTCGCATTGCCATATTCCGCGCGCTGGCGATCGCCCCGGACACCCGCACCCAGCCAATTCTCCGCCTGTTTGCTCTGCATGCAGCATTCGGTCCATTACCGGGATTTGCCCGGGATGTGCAAGATCATCTGCCGCATCTCGAACCGGCATTGCAGGTGCATGCGATGGCGGAAGTCGTCCGCGGATCGGGCAACTGGATGGCTGCGATGCCGATGCAGTCCCTGGCCTGGTCGCTGGGAAGCGAGTCGGAGAATCCGCTTGCCGTGGCGGACTGGTTAATGGTCTCGGGGTGGCATCGCGCCGCTCAGGCACAGCTCCGCTATCTGCTGCGCCAGGACTTGACGCTGCCTCAGCAGATCGACATCCATCTGCGGCTTGCGCACATGCATGGCTATGCGAACGAAGACGCCGTTACGATCGCACATCTTCAGGCGGTCCTGCGGTTGCTGGATAAGTTTGACGGCATCCTACTGCGTGGCGGCAACCGCAGTGGAATCGAATGGCTGCGCGAGCAGTTGCACTGGCGGCAGCTACGCGAAGCTCAGCGCAAAGATGACCGCGCCGCGATGGAGACGCACGTTGAATCCCTTCTGCGCACGATGACAACCGATGCCGACATATTGGGCGACCTCGTTCCGGCTTTGGAGGCGCTGGGCCGTGCGGCAGAAGGCGATCGCCTGTTTGACCACGCCTACCAGGAACTCAAGTCCCTGATCGATGCCAACCCTGAAGACCCTACTCTGCACAACAACATGGCTTGGCTGCTTGCGCGGACCAGCCGGCGCCTGGATGAGGCACTGAAGTTCGCCACCTGGGCGACCACCGCCAACCCCTACAACAGTGCCTTCCTCGATACGCTGGCTGAGATCCACTACCGGCGCGGCAATCCGGAACAATCCGTTGAACTGGAAAGCAAAGCGCTTTTGCTCAGTCCCCGTGATCCTTTCATGACCCGCCAACTCGAAAAGTATCGCACGGCAGTGGAAGGAAAATAAACGCCAGAACGCCAAGATCAGATAGAGGAAAATGGAACCGCATCCCCCGCAATTAATCATCAGTCTTTTCCGCGCATTTGCCTCCACCTCTCTGCGTCCGGGCATTCCTGGTCTATAATCCCTGCAATGCTCCGTCTCTCCCGCGAGATTCGTTTCGCCATCAACGCTGCGCCCGACGATCAGTTGTCGCATCCGCCGACCAACAGCTATGGGGGATACCCCTCGCTGACGGGACTGGGATACTTTTTCACGCTCAGCGCCACCGTGCAGGGCGCCGCCGGTGAGGATGGATATCTGCTGAACATCAAGCACATTGATGCAGCGCTGCGGCAGCGAGCGATTCCGATCGTCCAACGGCGTGTCGAGCAGCGTACCTTTGGCGGCGGCTGCGGGGTGCTGCTGGAGCTAATAGATACCCTGCGCGACGCCTGGCCGGGAACCGAACTGGCTGGGATGCGTATGGCAATCAGCCCGCTGCAAAGCTGGGAAGTGCTGGCAACGGAGATTCCGATGGTTCGATTGAGTCAGAAATTCGAG
Source organism: uncultured Tepidisphaeraceae bacterium (assembly GCA_964606625.1). Taxonomy (GTDB): domain Bacteria; phylum Planctomycetota; class Phycisphaerae; order Tepidisphaerales; family Tepidisphaeraceae; genus CALEKX01. Next base: position 6,475 of record CAZSJB010000055.1, read on the forward strand.
TTTGCCGCGACCCACCGGCTGCACAATCCGAAACTCAGCGATGAGGAAAACCGCCGCGCCTTCGGCAAGTGCAACAACCCCCACGGTCACGGCCACAATTACGAAGTGCAGGTCACACTCATCGGCCAGCCGGATGAAAACGGCTGTCTCATTGATGTCCCAGCCTTCGAACGGATTGTGTCGCGGATCGTGATCGACCGGTTTGACCACAAAAACCTGAATGTCGAGCTGCCCGAGTTCCGCGAGCAGCTTCCCAGCGTCGAGAACATCGCCCGCACGATCTACCGGCTGCTTCAGCCGGAGCTGCAATCCGATCATGCCCGCCTCAAGAGCGTCACCGTCTGGGAAACCTCCAAGACCTGGTGCGAATACAGCGAAGAATGAGCCTGAACATCATTCTCATCACGCTCGGCTCGTTTGGGGACGTTCAGCCGTTCATCGGGCTGGGCATGCGGCTGAAAGCGCGCGGCCACCAGGTGCTGCTGGTGACCAGCAGCTACTTCAAGCCGATGGCCGACCAGGCAGCTCTCGATTTTGTACCCCTGGGCGATCCGGAGCTTTACCGCAGGCTGCTGGATAATCCGGATATGTGGCACCCCATCCGGGGATTCAAGACGGTTTTTGGTCAGGGAGTGAATCCGACAATCCGCCCGATGTATGAGCTGATCATGCAGCGACATGTGCCTGGCAAGACGCTGGTGATCGGCTCGTCACTGGCGTTTGGCGCGCGGATCGCCCAGGATCGCCACAGTGTCCCCACGGTTACGATCCATCTTTCGCCCAGCATATTCCGGAGCTTGGTGGCGCCGGCGCGCATGCCGGGATTTTCCCTGCCGCGATGGGCACCCACGTTCGTTCGGCGCACTGCGTGGGCGGTCGCCGATCGCTGGCTGATCGATCCGGTCGTTACGCCGGAAGTCAACGCTTTGCGCAACGCGCTGGGGATGAACCCGACCAGGAAGCTGCTGAATCAGTGGTGGCACTCGCCGCAGCTCACCATCGGGATGTTTCCCGACTGGTTTGCGCCGCCCGCATCTGACTGGCCCCAGCAGGTGCGGCTGGCAGGGTTTCCGCTGCATGACCAGATCGGCCTCGAACCGCCGCCGCCAGACCTGACGGCCTTCCTGGCAGAGGGCGAGCCACCCATCGTCTTCACGGCCGGCTCGGCAATGGCGCACGGGCATCGCTTTTTCCGGTCGGCTGTTGAGGCATGTGTCCGGCTGGGCCGCCGCGGCCTGCTGCTGGCACGGCATGGCGAGCAGATTCCCGCCCACCTTCCACCGATTGTTCGACATATCCCCTACGCCCCTTTTTCCCAGCTCCTGCCCCGCTGCGCAGCCATCGTCCATCATGGCGGCATCGGCACCACCGCCCAGGCACTTCGCGCCGGCATCCCGCAACTGATCACGCCGATGAGCCACGATCAGCCGGACAACGCCATGCGCATTCGCCGCCTGGGGGTCGGCGATTTCGTCGCCCCCCACCGCTTTACACCCCGGCGCGCCGCCCGGATTCTGGACAGCCTGATTCGATCCAAACCAGTCGCCGCCAACTGTCGTGCGATCGCGCGTCGATTTGAAGGGGTCGATGGGTTGGCCCGCGCCTGTGACCTGATCGAGGAGCATATGCCACGCCTGCTCAACATTCCATCCGCCTAGCGCAGGTGCCTGCGTCTCAGCCGCCGATTTCACGCAGGGTTTCGGGAATGGCATCGATGACATCGCGCGCCAGCACGCTGCGGCAGCCGAAACGCTGCCCAGCGATCTCGCCAGCTCGACCATGCAGGCGCACTGCCACGGCGGCGGCGAAAAACGGTTCCATCTTCTGGCCGATCAGCGAAGCGATCATTCCGCTGAGCACATCTCCCGTGCCAGCCTTGGAAAGGGAGCTGTCGCCGGTGTCATTGAGATAGACGCGCCGGCCGTCGGTGACGACGGTGCGGCTGCCCTTGAGGACCATGATCTGCCCGAATGCTCGCGCGGCTTCGACGGCCAGCCGTGTGCGGCCGTCGTCATCGGTCGGGACGTCGTTGCGACCAATCAGCGCCCCCAGGCGCTTCATCTCACCGGGATGCGGTGTCAGGACAGCCTTGGCCTTGAACGTCGCCGGCCACTGCTTTCGTCGGGCGATGAGGTTGAGCGCATCGGCATCAACCACGGCAGGCTGATCCAGTTGCAGCAGGCGGTCGAGGATGGCATCGGCTGCATCCGCCGTGCCCAGCCCCGGCCCGACGGCGATCACATCCGCCGCTTGGGCCGCGTCGATCAGCGCCTCCACCTCGCCATCCAGCTCCAGCCCGATCAGCTCAGGCGTGATCGACAATCCCCCCGCCAGCATGGCTTGGGGCATTGCAACCTGCACCAGGCCGCTGCCCATGCGTAATGCTGCCGTGCCCGCCAGGACGGGCGCCCCCAGCATGGTTTCGCTTCCTCCAACCACCAGCACGCGGCCAAACGTGCCCTTGTGGCCGTCGGCTGGGCGTTGGGGCAGTCGGGGCAGTTGGGTTGCGGTGATGCGGGTGATGTCGTTCATCCTGCGTTCCCGTGAGACTCGCGCGCAGCCGCGACCTGCCGATATACGGCGGCTGCGCTGTAGGCAGCACCAAAGCCGTTGTCGATGTTCACGACGCTCACGTTCGAGCTGCAACTGTTTAGCATTCCCAGCAGCGCAGCGATGCCGCCGAGGCTGGCGCCATATCCGATACTGGTCGGCACGGCGAAGATCGGACAGCTTACCAGCCCTCCCACCACGCTGGGCAGAGCCCCTTCCATCCCCGCCGCCACGACAATCGCACACGCCTTCTGCATCGCCGGCACATGCGGCAACAGCCGGTGCAACCCGGCAACGCCGACATCTCGAATCGCGCCGGCTGCGACGCCAAACGCCCGCAGTGTCACCAGTGCTTCTTCAGCCACGGGCATGTCGGACGTGCCCGCGCTGATCACCAGCACGCCCCCCTCGGTCGCTTCAACCGGAGCCAGTGGGTTGATCACAAACGCGCGCCCGGCATCGTGTACCTCGACGGATGGGAACTGCTCGCGCACGGCTGCTCGCTGGGCCTCATCGGCGCGCGTGCCCAGCACGGTCGCGCCGCCAGCGGCAAGACGTTCAGCGATCTGGATCACCTGCTCGGTGGTCTTGCCTTGGCAGAAGATCACCTCCGCCTGGCCACAGCGCAGCGAGCGATGATGATCCACCGTCGCAAACGGCAGGTTCTCAAATGGCAGGCTGCGCAGCCGCGCGACCGCATCTTCCACGCGCGTCTGCCCCTTTGCGACGCTCTGGAGCAACAATGTCAACTGTTCAGCATTCATACGCGTCACTCAAGGCATCAGTACTTCATCTGTGTGGGAGCCTTCATTTGGCAAACTGGCTGTAGGTGATCGCATCCAGGTCCAGCGACGCATGCTCGCCACGTTGATGGTGCAGATATCCCAGCCCGGCGATCATGGCGGCGTTGTCGGTGCAGAACCGCAACTCAGGATACCATACCGGCACGTCCAGCCGGTGCAGCGCCTGCCGCAAACCGCGATTGGCGCTGACACCTCCACCGATGATGACGCACTGGCCGCCGGTCTGCTTCAAGGCGCGCTTGAGCTTGGCAAGGATGACATCCACGCACGCCGCCTGGAAGCTGGCGGCTACATCGGCGATCTGCTGTGACGACAGGCTGGAGGCATCGCGCTCGCGTCCCTTGTGGCCGCGCACGTGATACAGCACTGCTGTTTTCAGTCCGCTGAACGAAAAATCCAGCGACTGCCCACCCAGCATGCTTCGCGGGAAGGCAACCGCCTCAGGATCACCATCGGCTGCCAGCCGGTCGATGACCGGCCCACCCGGATACCCCAGCCCAAGGATTGCCGACACCTTGTCGTACGCTTCGCCGACCGCATCGTCGATTGT
>CAZSJB010000056.1:0-10357 GCA_964606625.1 uncultured Tepidisphaeraceae bacterium
ATGATGTGATGACGACCGGAGCGACGCTTCAGGCACTGGCGCGAACGCTCATGGCGGGTGAGCCAGCCAGCATTTGCGCGATCGTGCTGGCAGTGGCTGATCCGCGACGACGGGATTTCACCCGAGTGTAAACCCGGGGGGAATGGGGAGTGAAAGCATCCTCTCCTGCTCGCGCAGGTAAGCGGGAAAATCCATTATCGCAAGGTGGTTCATCTGATTGCATCCAGGGGACAAGAAATTTAGATTTTCTGTACAACATCGGGATACATCAGCCGTATGGATACAGGCGGAAAGCAGTCAGCCGACCGCTCGTCACCTCTCAGGGGAGTATCCAATGCATCTTCCACGCTTCATCCTGGCACCCATCAAGCGTACCTCTGCATCGATCAATTCGGTTTTGCCTGTTGCGCGGCCGTGCAAAAACGAACCCAAAACGAACCCAATCAAACCCGTTGTCTTTCCATGTGAATCCGCATTTTCGGCGCACCAGCGAGGATCGGTGGGTTCAAACCCACAACTATAACATCCAAAACGAACCCAATGATTCGGTTGCGCGTCCGAAACAGCGCGTTCCCCGGGATAAAGATTACTGGTGCAGGGAGCGCAGATGTTTCAAGGCGGCTGTCGCGGCAGCGCGGCGATCCTGGAGATCGATCGGATCGACACTCAGCCAGCCATGGTAGGCGGCTGCGTCGAGCGCCGACAGCAAGCCAAGCCAGTCCGTATCACCTTCCCCAACGACTGCCGGCTGGGTGCGGTGGTTGTCGCCGCGGATTGCATCACGCACGCGCACATGACGGATCAGCGAGCCCAGCTCGGAGAGGATGTCATCGATGGACCATTCATCCGCCAAAACGAGTACCGGATCGAGATCCACCCCAAACCAGGGGCAGTCTGCCAGCCGCAGTGCCCGCGACAATGCCGCAAACCCCGCCAGGCTGGACCGGAACGCCAGGGTTACGCCGTATCGATCCGCCCGTACACCCAGCTCGCGCAGGGCATCGGTGAGGCTGGCGGTGAAAGCCGGGTCCGGCTTGACCGGCGGGGGGGCGTTTTCTTCGGAGGCGGGTTCATCCAGGTTGGGGATAATGATCGCGCCTGCCATTTGGGGGGTGATCTTCGGCTTGGGGGGTTGGGTTGCCGGAGCAGGGGGAAGCGGGCCCAGATCGACACAGACCACCTCGCCTCCCAGGCCGCGCAGGGCATTCATCGCACGATCGACCCGGTCGATGGCCTGTTCGATGTCGGCTGTGGGGCGAAACCCCTTGTCGGGCAGCTTCATGCTCAATCCGACCAGTGCCTGGTTATGGCTGGCCAGGAGGTGTCGCACTTCCCGTTGGCCGGTGCTGGACAGATCCAGCAGTTGTCCGCCGGAGGCGGCAGTATCGAACAGCAACCCCGAAAACCCCGCAGCCTGGGCCAATCGGGGGCAAACTCGGATCTCATCGGACAATGCGGTGGCAGTTACAGCAATTTTGGGTAAGGCGGGCGGCATGGCCGAAACTTTCGTGTATCTTCCCTGTTTTAAAGTCCCGGGAGTTCCCGGTGTTCCCGGACTAAACAATCGAAGTCGCTGCCACTATAATCCCGACGAAGTATGAATTCACACGATCAAATCGCGAAGCTGGCATTGGAAGATGGCACGGTTTTCACCGGGCGGGCTTTTGGCGCGCGCGGAACAAGTGAGGGGGAGGTCGTCTTCAACACCTCAATGACCGGCTACCAGGAAATCCTCACCGACCCGTCCTACAAGGGGCAGATCGTGACGATGACCTATCCGTTGATCGGTAATTACGGGGTCAACAAGCAAGATGTCGAGTCGCGGCAGTCGCATGTCGCCGGATTCGTGGTGAAGGAAGTGGCGACCCAGCACTCTAATTATCGGGCTGATCTCAGCCTGGGTGAGTACCTCAAGCAGAACAATATCATCGGGATTGAAGGCATCGATACGCGGGCGCTGGTTCGCAAGATTCGCATCCAGGGTGCGATGCGCGGCGTGCTGTCGACCGAGATTCTCGATGACGTCAAGCTGGTTGAAATGGCCCGCAATGCCCCTCCGATGCTCGGAGCCGACTGGGTGCAGGCAGTCAAACCCGATGCTGCTTACCATTGGGATCAGAACCAGGGCGACTGGGCGTACGGTACAGTTGAGCGGGGTGACGGGCTGCATGTGGTGGCGCTGGACTGCGGTGCGAAGTACAACATCCTGCGGCATCTGACCGATCGGGGCGTGAAGGTAACGGTGCTGCCGCCCGATGCGACCACCGAGGACATCCTCAAGCTCAATCCCGATGGCGTGTTTGTTTCAAACGGCCCGGGCGATCCGGCTGCCCTGGATTATGCCACAGCCGCCTTGCGCGGGGTGCTGGAGCGACAACTGCCGACATTCGGCATCTGCCTGGGTTCGCAGTTGCTTGGCCAGGCCATTGGTGCAAAGACCTACAAGCTCAAATTTGGCCATCGTGGCGCCAATCAACCGGTGAAGAACCTGGATACCGGGCGCGTCGAAATCACCAGTCAGAATCACGGGTTCGCGATTGATCGGGCATCTTTGGAACAGAATGGAGGCGTGGTCACGCACCTGAACCTCAATGACGAGACGGTCGAGGGGTTCCGCCACAAGGATCTGCCTGTTTTCAGCGTTCAGTATCACCCCGAAGCCAGCCCCGGCCCGCACGACGCCGCCTACCTGTTTGATGCTTTCATCGAGATGATCAAAACCCGCAAGGCCCCAACCGCCAAGCGCCTGGCTGAACTACAGGCCCTGCGGGAGGCCTGATCCGATAGGGTTTGTCAGCCACCCCAATAATGCCCCGGTGGCGAATTGACCCGGCTGCTGGTCATGGGAAACCATTTCCGCCGGTCGGTTTATTGCTTCCGACGTATCTGATTTGGAGACAACCAACTCATGCCTGTTGCTGATCCCTGTGTTCTTGTGATTTTTGGCGCCAGCGGTGACCTGGCCAAACGAAAGCTGCTTCCGGCGGTCTGGGACATGCTCCAGGAAGGTCTTCTGCCCGAGAACTTCGCGCTGGTGGGATATGCGCGCTCGGAGATGAGCGACGACGCCTATCGTGAACAATGCTTGGAGGGGATTCAGAAGTATGCCCGCTTAAACAACTCCCATAAGGAGTTGTGGACGAAGCTGTCCTCGAAGATCCACTATGTTCGCGGGGATTACGGATCGGAAGCAGACCACCGCAGGCTGGTTGAGTTTCTGAAGAAGGTGGATGGTGAGCACAAGACCAGGGGCAACCGGCTGTTCTACCTGTCTACGCCACCCAACACCTTTGATGACATCATCAAGTGCCTTGGTGAGGTCCATAAACCGCTGAAGGAACAACAGGCGTATCACCGGATCGTGATCGAAAAACCGTTCGGCTATAACCTGCCCAGCGCCCAGGCGCTGAACCGGACGCTGTACCAGTACTTCGACGAATCGCAGATTTTCCGCATCGACCATTACTTGGGTAAGGAGACAGTGCAGAACCTGATGGTGATGCGGTTCGCCAACTCGATCTTCGAACCGATCTGGAACTACAAGTACATCGACCATGTTCAGATCACCGTCAGCGAGTCGCTGGGGGTGGGCAGCCGCGGCGGATATTACGACGCCAGCGGCGCATTGCGCGACATGGTGCAGAACCATATGTTCCAGCTCATGGCGCTGGTTGCGATGGAGCCGCCCGTGGCGCTGGACGCGGTTTCCATCCGCGATGAGAAGGTCAAGGTGTACAAGTCGGTTCGGCCGATCCGCCCGGAACGTGTGGATGAGTTCACCGTTCGCGGGCAATATGTCGCCGGAAAGCACGCCGGCGAAGAAACCCCGGGCTATACGAATGAAAAGGGCGTGCCCAAGGACTCGCGCACGGAGACGTTCGCAGCACTCAAATTGTTTATCGATAACTGGCGCTGGAGCGGCACGCCGTTTTACCTGCGAACCGGAAAGTTCATGCCCGAGAAACTCAGCGAGGTGGTGGTGAGATTCCGTTCCCCCCCGCTGACGCTGTTCCAGAAGCAGTGCGAATCGCCCGTCTTCCCCAATGACCTGGTGATTCGCGTCCAGCCGGATGAAGGGATCAGCCTGCGCCTCAACGGCAAGGTGCCCGGCGGCGCGATGAATATTCGCAGCGTGGCGATGGATTTCTACTACGCCACCACGTTCCAGAAACAACCCCCCGAAGCCTACGAGCGGTTGATTTACGACTCGATGCTGGGCGATCAGACCCTGTTCATCCGCGGGGACGAAGTGGAGGCTGCCTGGTCGGTCATCGATCCGATCGCGTATGGCTGGTCTATCAGCAAGAACCCGCCCCAGCCGTACCAGCCGGGAACCTGGGGCCCCAAGAAGGCGATGGACCTGATCGAACTCGACGGTCGTCGCTGGCTACACAGCCGTGAAGAGGGTGAACCCATCGTCGCCTGCTCGTTGTGAAACCCATGAACCAGTCCTCCGATGAACCGGCGATCGACCTGTGCGGCGTTGGCGTGCTGCGCGATAACCGGTGGATCCTGCGCGATGTAGGCTGGGTGGTCCCCAGCGGCGCGTGCGTGGCGATTCTCGGCCCCAACGGGTCGGGCAAAAGCACCCTGGCACGCATCGTCAGTGGACATTTGTTTCCCTCTGCGGGAGAGGTGCGGGTACTGGGCAAGCGGTTTGGTGAAACTAGCCTGCCGCAGTTGCGGCGGCAGATCCGCCTGGTTCAGCCGGCTGGTCCCTATGATGTTGATCCATCACTGACCACCCGGAGCGTGGTGTTGACGGGCTTCTTTTCCACGCTGCACCTCTATGACACCGCGGATGACGCCCAGCGGCGCCGAGCGGAGGAGGTGCTGGAGCAAATCGGCCTGACCGCCGTGGCAGATCATCCCTATCACACGCTCAGCAGCGGTGAGCGGGTGCGAGCATTGATTGGCCGGGCGCTGGTGGCATCGCCACGCCTGTTGCTGCTCGATGAACCGACGGCGGGCATGGATCTGCTGGCGCGCGAGCAGGTGCTGATAACGATTCAACGGCTGCACGAGCGTGCGGGCAGCCAGCCGCCGCCTACGATCGTGCTCATCACGCATCACACGGAGGAACTGCCGCCGGCAGTCTCGCGTATTCTATTACTGGAGAATGGTCAGCCGGCGGCTGCGGGTCCGGTGGCGGCTGTGCTGCGTGACGAGGTACTCAGCCGCGTCTACGGCTGCCCCGTGACGGTACGCCGTGCCGGTGGCCGGTATTACACGGAAATTCACTCCAGCGCATGGGAGACGCTGTTGTGATCGAAAAACCAATGGCTCCCGCCTATACTGCCTGCCCCTATGGCTCTTGAAGTTGGAATTGTCGGATTGCCCAATGTGGGCAAAAGTACGCTATTTAATGCCCTGACGGCTGCCGGCGCGCTGGCTGCGAACTACCCGTTCGCGACCATCGAGCCGAACGTCGGCGTGGTTCCCGTGCCGGATGACCGGCTGAATCGGATCAGGCAATACATCAAAAGCGAGAAGATCCTGCCTGCCACACTGCGGGTGGTCGATATCGCCGGAATCGTGCGCGGCGCCAGCGCCGGCGAAGGACTGGGCAACAAGTTCCTCTCGCATATTCGCGAGGTGGATGCGATTCTGCATATCGTCCGCTGCTTCGAGAACGACGACATCGTTCATGTGGAGGGTGGCGTTGATCCGATTCGCGACATCGACACGATCGATACCGAGCTGGCGTTGGCCGATCTGGAGACCGTCACCGGCTCGCTGGATCGTGCCCAGCGGCTGGCGCGATCGGGTGATAAGGAAGCGATCGCCCGAGTCGAGCTCCTGAAGCGTATCCAGCCGGTATTGAACGAAGGCCGGCCTGCACGGACGATCGAGTTTACCCCTGAGGAGCGCAAGGTCGTGCGCGGCTTGGGGCTGATTACCGCCAAGCGGGTGTTGTACGTCGCCAATGTGGATGAATCGGACGTACTGGGCGAAGGTCCGCTGGTGCAGAAAGTCCGCGAACGCGCAGCCGCGGAAGGGGGATCGGTCGTACCCGTCTGTGCCAAGATTGAAAGCGAACTGTCGGAGCTGGATGAAAGCGATCGCGCAGAAATGCTTGAAGCCATCGGGCTGAAAGAACCGGCCTTGGCTACGCTGGCGCGCGAGGCATACCGGCTGCTGGAACTTCAAAGCTATTTCACTGCCGGTCCCAAGGAAATCCGGGCGTGGACCATTCCGATCGGCGCGACCGCACCCCAGGCTGCGGGCGTGATCCATACGGACTTCGAGCGCGGTTTCATCCGGGCCGAGGTCTACACGCTGGCGGATCTCGAGCAGTACAAATCCGAAGCCGCCATCAAAGCGGCAGGAAAGATGCGCTCCGAAGGCAAATCCTACGTCATGCAGGATGGCGATATCGCGCACTTCCTGTTCAACGTCTGATGTTTTGGATGGAAAGCAAAGCGCCACAGCGATGCATGGCATCCGTGGCGCTAGCCTTTCCCCCAGAGAAGCCATGCAGGTAATCTGGGATCTGATGCACAACCCGGGACCCAAAGGTCAAATCCACACCATTTCCGTGAGACTGGTGGTACGCGAATCAACGGTGGCTGCGCCGCCCATCCAGGAGCGATAAACGCATTAACCCCATGTCGGGATTGACCAGCAGGGGGTTTTAGCTCATGATTAAATGCAGTAATATGTAGTAAATCGCCGAACAAGGGCAACTGCGATGCTTCGAGGCGTACCTATCGTGATGGTGCTTCTGGCGCTCCTGGCCATGCCAGTGCCCGGTGCGGTGCTGTTCGAACACGGCCAGCCGCCGGCTGTGTTCATCATCGATCGCAAGGCCTCCGGCTGTCAGCGATATGCTGCCGAAGAACTTGCCAATCATGTCGAAGTAGTGACCGGCGCAAAGCTCCCGGTCTTGAAAGTGGAGATGACCACACCGCCGAAGCAGCACACGCTTCCCAAGGAAGGGCAAGCGGTGATTCTGCTTAGCAAAAATACCCTGGACCAGGCGTTGTATTCGGAGATCGGCTGCGACGTTCGCAGCAGTTTTATGGGCCTGATCGACGAGATCCGCGTCTATGAGATGCTCTCTCCGCAGCCGAGGTTGTCGGCTTGTACAGGCAGCAACGCCCGGAGCACTAGTGCTTCTTGAACATCTGCTCCTATGCGCATCTTACCAGCCGATCGTCATAACCCTGGTGCCTTCACCTCCTCTGAGGGTTCACTTGTGAAATATCTTCATGTCATTTTCCTCTGGCTTGTGTGCTTTTCGATCGGGGGATGGTCTGAAGCACGCGGCGAATCCTCCGCAGTATTGCGCGATTACGTCAACCGTGCAGACGCCAGCTATGGCTGGGTCGTTCGCCAGCGGAGCCAGTGGGGGGGATGTGATGTTGTGGAACTTACGCTGACCAGCCAGACCTGGCAGGAACTGGTTTGGCGGCATCGGCTGTTTGTAATCGTGCCCCCGGGACTACCGCCACAGACGCCAGCGCTGCTGGTGGTGGGAGGCGGATCCTGGAAAGACACCGATGCCAACCCGATCGAGGCCGGCCAGCAGCCATCACTGCCCAAGGAAGCGATCTTGCTGGGCACTTATGCTCAGCAGCTTGGCTGCCCGGTCGCGGTGCTGCTGAACGTGCCACGTCAGCCGATTTTCGACGGTCGCAAGGAGGATGCGATTATCGCGCTGACCTTCGAAGCGTATCTCGACAGTGGCGATGGCGACTGGCCGCTTTTGCTGCCCATGGTCAAGAGCGTCGTGCGGGCGATGGATGCAACCCAGGCCTTTGCCGCCGAGGAACTGAAACTCACGATTGACAGCTTTACCGTCACGGGGGCTTCCAAGCGCGGCTGGACGACCTGGCTGACGGCTGCAGTGGATAAGCGGGTCAAGGCGCTGGGTCCGATGGTGATCGACATGCTCAACCTCGAAGCCCAGTTTGACCATCAGCTGGCGGCCTACGGTGAGTTATCCGAGCGTATCCACGATTACACCGACCGCAATCTGCATGTGCGCTTGCGGGGTGAATCCGGAGCCGCTCTGCGTCAGATCGTTGATCCTTACAGCTACCGCGATCAGATCACCCAGCCCAAGATGCTGTTTTTGGGGACCAATGACGGGTTCTGGACGCTTGACTCCCTGAATCTCTACTGGGATGACCTGGTGGGCGATAAGTACGTCGTCTACGTGCCCAATGCCGATCATGATCTGGCGATGGACTGGCGACGGGTGATGGGTGGACTCCGTGCCTTGCACCGTCATGCTCATCACGGCGAGCCTTTGCCCCGGCTGAAGTGGCAGTACACCCAGGATCCGGACACGAAGCAGGTGACACTGGAAGTGACTCCCGGCACCGAGGGCGCACAGGTGAGGCTTTGGACGGCCCAGTCTCCCACGCGCGACTTCCGTCAGGCTAAGTGGGTTTCAGAGGCCATGACACTGGACCCCGGCACCCAGCGGGCTGTGGCGACACTTTTACCTTCTGAGAGTAGCTATCGGGCGATGTACGTTGAAGTGGTCTATGGCGGAGGGCTGCTGCCACTGCACCTGAGCACGACGATCCGGGTGCTGGAGCCAGTGAATGATCAATAGGCGGCACAGGGTTGAATTCACTTCCCAGGACAACAGCATGAAGTGCGTGAAGTGTGTGATGCGGTGGTGGCTGCTGCTGTGGGCAGGGGCTTTGTTGAGCATCTGTGGCGGGTTTGCCCAGGGAAGCGAGGTGGTGTCGTTTCGCTCGCAGAACTTGCCCAGCCCTGCGGCTACGGACGTGTCGGCGCTGGCGACGCGTGCGGTATTGCGGGCGTATCTGGCAAAGCACCCTGACGTGGTAGTCGAGCCGTTCGTCATGCCTGCCATCGGCGGATCAGCCATGGACTCCGGGCCGTTGATGGCAATTGCCGCGGGCATCCCTCCGCATGTGATCTACGTCAACTTCCGCATGAGTTCCACCTACCTGGCCCAGGGGTTCCTGGAGCCGCTGGAGGTGCTGTTGGCGCGGGTCCTGTCCGATGATCCGCGCGTCCGCCAGATCGTCGATGGCGATCGCTGGGCGGCGGATCCGACGCCGCAGGAAGTGGCTGCCGCATTGGAGGCGATCCGCCAGCGTGTGCCCGATCCCGCCTGGCCGGTGGTATACCGCGAAGATGAAAGCGGCCGCTCGCGCGAGCGGCATGTCTGGGCGATCCCCACCAGCACGCTGGTGATGGGCCTGCAATACCGCAAAGACCTGTTTGTGGCAGCCGGCTTGGATCCTGAGCAACCTCCGCGCACCTGGGAGGAGTTGTTGGATTACGCTCGGCGGCTGACCCGGCCGGAACGCAATCAGTATGGCCTGGCTCTGCCCGGGGGCCAGACTCTGGGATGGGGAGCGTATACGTTCCTGGCTTCTGCCGGTGCCCAAGCGGTCACCCAGGATCAGGACGGTCAGTGGCGGGCCACATACGATACGCGCGAGGCAGCCGTGGGAATGGCGTACCTGTGGCGGCTGGTGCGGGAACCGTTTGAGCGTGATGGCCAAGTGATCCCCGGAGCTGCGTACATCGGGGCTGGGGAACTGCCGCTCATGTGGCAGCGAGGCCAGATCGCAATGCAGTTTGACTACCTGGACGAAGAACTCGTGGGCCAGCTCAATCCGCAGCTCGTGGGATTGGCGCCGGTTCCTGTCGGTCCGGGCGGCCGGGGCGCCGGGGAGATCAACTGCAAGATGCTGGGGATCTACAGCGGCTCGAGCCTCGAACAGCAACTGGCCGCCATGGAGTACATCTGGTTTGTCACCAGCGAAGAGGCCCAGCGCATTCGCACCCAGGTCTATGTCGAGCACGGCTATGGCCAGTTTGTGAATCCATACCTGCTGGAGCGATTCGGCTATGACCGGGTGCTGCGCCAGGTGCCCCGGGGCTGGCGCCAGGCGTTTGAGACCGGCATGGCCCAGGGGGTGCCCGAGCCCTACGGCCGCAATACCCAGAACATCTATCGCCATCTGTCGCTGCCGATCCACACGGTCCTGGAGATGGACCTGCAGCACCTGGATGAGCCGCAGCGCATCGCGGCGATCCAGCAGGTAATGGCCGATTCCGCCCGCGAAATCAACATCCGTGTGCTGGGCAACATCCCGCCCGACCAGATGCGCACCCGCCGCCTGATCGGAGGGGTGGTCATCGCGGTTGTGGGGCTGGTGTTTGTCGGGGGGCTGGTATCGGTGTGGCGCTACTTCAGCCGGGTAGCGGTCGCCTCGACGGAAAAGCGCTCCTGGCGGCGAGACCTGATCGGCTATACGCTGTTGGTGCCGTGTCTGGCGTTGACGGTCCTGTGGCTGTACGTGCCGCTGGCGTGGGGGGCGGGGATCTCCCTGAGCGACTACCGCATCGTGCAGGAAAGCGC
>CAZSJB010000057.1:0-595 GCA_964606625.1 uncultured Tepidisphaeraceae bacterium
GTGGGCGGTGGCGTTGCCTTCGCCCAGTGCCTGCTCGATCTCGTACTCGATCGCCGAGGCAATTTCATGCCCCTCGCTCACGGTCAAATCTGCCGGGACAACCGCATGAAACTCCACCCAGTGATACCCCCCGGAATGCCGGTGCCGCAGCTTATGAAACGAGCAGATCCGCGGCCGACGGCCGTTGAGGCCCGTGTGCGACAGAAGAATCTCCCGGATCGTCTGGTCATCCTCCACATCCTGCGCATCCATCAGCCCTCGAAACGCACGCCGCAAAAGTCTCAGCCCGATCCAGCCGAGATACCCCGCCACCACCAGCGCCGCGATCGGATCGACATAGACCACCCCTGTCGCTTTCACCACCCCCAGCGCCACGAGCGCCACCAGGCTGGTCACCGCATCGCTCATCAAATGCCAGCCATCGGCTTCCAGGACGATCGAATGCCGCGCCCGCCCCACGCGGATCAACACCAGCCCCATCGCCCCATTGCCGACCATCGCCACCAACATGATCACCAGCCCGATCCCCACATCATGCAGATCAATCTGATGGAACAGCAGCGTATCCAGCGTCTTGACCACGATTGCCGCCGAC
>CAZSJB010000057.1:605-10329 GCA_964606625.1 uncultured Tepidisphaeraceae bacterium
TCCCCCCTTCCAGGCCGGCGGACATGAACTCGATCTTTCCGTGCCCGTAAGGATGTGTCGTGTCCGCTGGCTGGGCAGCGTACATGAGCGCATACAGCGCCATCAGCCCGGCGGCCACGTTCACGATGCTCTCCATCGCATCGGAAAACACCGCAGCCGATGCTGTCATCACGTACGCGGCGAACTTCAACCCCAGCAACACCACACCCACCGCCAGCGCCGCCACGGCTACGCGGGTCTCCACCTTTGATAATCGTCGCAACGCTGTGAGCATGAGAAGGACAGGATCACCTTCGGAACAAACGGAAATGGATCCCCGGATCAGTCATCGAACCGGCAGTCTTTCTGCAGCGCCTGTTTCAACAGTTCCCGATAACGCTTTGCCGGAATATCGATACAGCCAAAGCGCCGCAGATGTGGGGTATTTGCCTGGGTATCCAGCAGTTCATATCCCCGCTCGCGCAGACGTTCCACCAAGTGTACCAGAGCCACCTTCGAGGCATTGGTCACGCGGTGGAACATGCTCTCTCCGAAAAAGGCGCCTCCCAGCGATACGCCATACAATCCGCCGGCGAGTTCGCCTTCATACCAGGCTTCCACGCTGTGCGCATGGCCGAGGCGATGCAGTTCCACATAGGCCTGGATCAACTCCTCGCTGATCCAGGTTCCCTCCTCGCGGCCCGTGGCACAGCCGCGCATCACCGCCTCAAAGTCATGGTTGATACGAATCTCAAACCGGTTCTGCCGCACGATCTGCCGCAGTGTTCGCGGTATGTGGAACGCATCCAGCGGAATGATCCCGCGCGGATCGGCGGAATACCATCGGATGACGCCGTCCTCCCCTGCCATGGGAAACACACCCAGGCGGTAGGCGGATAACAGCAATCCCGGCTCGAGAATGGCCTTGTCACGGTGCATGCGTCTCAAGCGATATCGCGTGGGTCATGGTTGGCATGGACAAACCTTTCCCCCTGCCTGGATCACTGGCTCGGCTGGGTAGCCGGCGGCGGCGGACGCTGGGCGCCGGAGCGGCCCATCTGTGCATACGCGGCAATCTGTTCAGGCGTGAGAATGGACTGAATAGACTGAAGCTGAGAGGTCCACAATGCGCGGGTGGGGCTTTCGCTTTCGGTGGCGATGGTATTAAGCAGTTCGACGATCTGCCGCCGGATGTCCGGCGGTGTCCTGCCGCTGCGGACGTTGGCCTGATCCCACAGCTTCCGCATGCGTTCCACCTGCTCGGGAGACACGACCAGGTCATTGCTCAACTCCATCTCGCGCAGCCGCCGGCGCTGCTCGACGGTCACGCGCAGGTAATCGGCAACATTGTCATCCCCCAGGATGCGCCACCGCATCCGCGCAAGGTTTCGCATCTCAAAAGGAAGCAGGTTCAGGCCACGGGGATGGCGGAAGGTAAACTCCTTCTCGCCATTGGGATTGTCGCGGACATGCATCGTGATGTTGTTGCCGCTGACCTGGTACGTGCGAATCTCTCCCTCGCGGGAAACTTCGCGGAGATTCCATCCGCCCTGTCCTCCGGCACGGGCCTGTGCATTGCGCCGACGCTCGGCACGTTCGGCAGCGATCTGCTCAGGCGACTTGAACACCACCTGTTCGCTGATCGGATTGGGCGTTCGGAAATACCAGACCACAAACGCGATCCCGCCTCCGAGGCAGAGAAGGATGATCAGCAAAAAGACCCATGCGGGCAGTTCACGTCGAGGTTGTGCATGATTCTCGGTCATAAAGCTTGGCATTCACAGTCTGATGTGAGCAAGGGACTCATAATCCCCTGCTCACATCTTATACACAACCAATCGCTAGGTTTGGGCAATCCACTCGCCCTTGGCATCCGCCTGTTTGAAGGCGTTGCGCAGCTTCTGAACGACCTCCGGCGGCAGCGGACCTTTTTGGGCGGCTTCGACGTTCTGCCGCGCATTGTCGGGATTGGTCGTTCCGATGATCGCGCAATGCACGCCGGGGATCGACAGCGTAAACCGCAACGCGATCTCCGGCCACACGACGGCTGGATCTCCCTCAAAACCCAGGTCTCGGGGGGTAATCGCCATGGTGCTCAGCCGGCGCGTGTATTCGGCTGCGTATCGCTGATACATCCCCGGCTGATCCGAAAGGTCCTTCCAAGCCGCATTGGCAATCGGCCGCTTGGCCAGCACGCCGAGGTTGTTCTGCTCACACAACGGCAGACCGAACTCAATATTTCGCTGATCAGCGATGTTCACTGACGTCTCCACCACCGAAACCTCCGGCAGCGTAGCCGCATACGCCAGCGCCTCGTTATCACCGCTGTAACCGATGAACCGTACCTTGCCGACATCGCGGGCCTTGACCAGCGCCCCCATCGCATCGCCCTTACGCAGCACCTCCTCTTCACAGGAATGCAGCAGCATCACGTCCAGTTGATCCGTCCTCAGGCGCTTGAGGGCTCGATCCACCGTCGCGGAAACCACCTCAGCCGACCATGCTTCCCCAGGAAGGTCATCAAATGCCTGTCCGCACTTGCTCACCAGGATGAACTCCGAGCGACGATGCATGATCGTCTGTCCCAGGAACTCTTCCGATCCCGGATAGGACGCAGCGGTATCCACCAGGTTCACACCCTTGTCCAGCAACTCGTTCAGAACCCGTGTTGCCCGATCACGATCGGCTTGCAGATATGCGACCGGCGCCGCCCCGAATCCCAAGGGCGAAACCATCAGACCCGTCTTTCCAAATGTTCTCTTTTGCATGTTCCTATCATAGCCCTCTTCACACAGCGGGACAGCGCCCCGCGCAACATCACCAGTGGGTTCGCTTGTGCGTTCTGTAGGGGAGCTTGTTCTCACCTCCCCTCCCTTTGGCGCTTCACCAAACGGGTTTGAGCAACAGGACAATGGGTTCGACTGGGTTCGCTCATAAGCGCTTTTTGCAAAACAGTCAGACGGGCGGCGCAACGATCCCCAAGGGGCATGCGAAGGCACGCTGCCCATAAGACACCCGAACATTCCATTGGTAAGGATGAAAATCTCGGCGGAGAGTCACCCGCAAGAAAAAAACGGTCTGCTCCAGGTTTCACATCTCCGAGACGGCGATCGCTTCCTGCGTCTGGTAGACCGTGCCCCGCCACTCGACCCGCCGGGTCGCACACATCTTCAGCGCCCGCCAGAAGATCCAGAGCATCATCGCCAGCCCCAGCGGATGCATCAGCCCCGACCATCGCCGGTTGCCCGACCAGGCGTACACGCTCCCCACTCCCAGCGCGATCACCCCCCAATGCAACACCGCCATCGCCAGCCACGGCCACCGGCCGATGGTGCCGGGATCTCCCGCAGCACGATAAATCCCCCACCCCAACGCCGGATAAACGCTCATGCAGCTCACCAGCACAAACAGCATCGCCGCCAGGATTCGCCATGGCCGCCCCCGGCTTGGCGCGTAATAGTTCCGCGCCCACCCGTTGGCGAGGCTGGACAGCGAGTTGTACATCCGCACCGACAGAAAATCGGTACCCAGCGCAATCCGCGTCTTATGCCCCGCCGCCTTGACCTTCCGCGCCATGGCCACGTCTTCACCCAGCTCACCACGAACCGCCTCATGGCCGCCGATGACGTCATATACCCGTCGCCGGATCAGCAGGAACTGCCCGGTAGCGAACCCGTGTCGTGGCAGGTAGTCCTTGTTGGCCATGGAGACCAGAAACATCAGGCTGAGCGCCGCCCCCGCCAGTGGCATGATCAGCTTTTCCCAGAAAGTGTGGGTCTCCAGGCGCGGCAGGAAGCTGAACAGATCATACTCATGCGCCAGCGCCCGAGACAGCACCGCCCGGGCCGCGTCCGGCTCGAGCATGACGTCTGAATCGACAAACAGCAGCCAGTCGCCCCGGGCATGCGGCACTGCCTGGTGCAAGGCGTGCGGCTTGCCCGCCCATCCTGGCGGCAAGGCCCCCTGGGGAATGTGCAGCACCCTCAGCCGCGGATCCTCCGCTGCGATCTGGTCCATGATGGCACCCGTACGGTCGGTGCTGCGATCGTCAATGGCGATAAACTCGATATTGGGATAGTCCTGTTGAAGAGCAGACCGCAGGCATCCGGCGATGCGCTCCTCTTCATCCTTGGCAGGAATCAGCAGCGTCAGCAGCGGCGGCGAATCGGGCAGGTCGCGCAGCGGGCGCTTCACCAGCCGCATCTGGTGCTGACCGCTCATCATCGAGATGGTGATCAACAGGCAAATCAGCGGGCCAACGCCGATATAGATCAGAAACAGAAGGGTTTCGAATGACACGAGAAAACCAGTTTTCTGATTGAAGGAGTGAGCGATCGGGATATTGAGCAATTCTCCAGGGTCGATGGATGTACCTGACTTTGACTTCCGGCATCATTCATCGTGCAATCACTCAATCATTCATTCAATTCCCCTCATCTCCCGTTCCACCATCGCTCCAGCTCGGTGATTTCACAACTCCGTTCGACCTGCCGATGCAGCTTGTAAAAGCCCAGCACCTCACTTTTGACGATCGGACAGTTGACCACATCATCAATGCTGTGGCCTGTGAATTCCAGTACCCGGCGCAACGGCTGTTCGTTGACCACAAACCGGGGCAAAGGCCCAGCCGATTGCCCCATCGACTGCCAGATACCGCCAAGACCAGGTAAGCTGTTTCGCATCGGCTGTCATTGTACGCATCAAGGCGCTGGTTGTGAGATCAAATCCCACCCCAAGCTCCACCTCAACACAAAAAATGCAAGCGCTCAGCTTTCGGGCCGGGTGAAAACCGGCTCGACCGTCTGAATGACCTCGCCCTTCAGGTGGGCCAGGATGCGCTCGACATGCACATGGCAATTTTCGATGAATACCCGATACCGGTCCTGCGTGCCGGCAACGGCGGTGCCGGCGACATAAACGCCCGGCACGTTGGTCTCCATGGTCTGGGCATCATGCTGGGGCGCCTGGGATTCGCCGATCAGTTCAACGCCCGCCATCCGGCAGAGAGACATATCCGCTTCATAGCCGGTCAGTAGCAGGACATGATCCACAGGCACCGTCACCCGCTCGCCTGTTTGTGGCGCGAAGGTCGTAGGATCAGCGGGCGCCAGGATGACGCCCTCGCGACTGATCTCCACCGGTACGGTGTTGAAATGGGCTTGGATCTTGCCGGCTTCCATTAATCCGTTGATCTCCGGCAGCAGCCAATACTTGATGCTCTTGGGATTCAGTTCGCTGCGACGATAGCTGAGGGCCACCTGGGCACCGGCGTGGTAGCAGCGGAGAGCCGCTTCGACAGCGCTGTTCTTGCCGCCGACGATCAGCACACGGCGGCGGAAGTAGTAATGCGGATCCTGGAAATAGTGGCTGACATGCGGCAGATCCTCGCCGGGGATATTGAGCTTTCGCGGCCAGGCGGTTCCGCCGGTCGCCAGGATAATTCGCTTGGCGCGAATTTTTCGCGGTCCCTGGAGCGGTTCGGTGGTGATGACAAAGTCGCCCGAGGGCTGGCGCTCGATATGGCGCAGGGGTTCGTAGGTGCGGATTTGCAGATCGTGCAGTTCGACGACCATGCGCAGATATGCCAGGTACTGCTCGCGGGTGGCTTTCCCCTGGTCGGCGGTGCGCAAGGGCACGCCGGCGATGGCAATGCGCTCATTTGAGCTGAAAAACCGCGTCCCCGGCGCGAACCAGCTGATGGTATGGCCGACCTGCCCGGCATCGAAATGCAGGTAATCGAACCCGGCGCGCTTCAGCGCGACCGCCATTTCAATCCCGATCGGCCCGGCGCCGACCAGCACGATATCCGTCTGCTGCATGTCCATGCCCGGATTGTAGGGTCAGCGGCGGTTGAGGGCGAGGCATACGGTTTCTTGGGGGGCGGGCATCGCACCCGGCTGGGTCCGCGGGTAGGCTTGCTCGCCATGGATGCGTACAGGCAGTGGCTGACAGAACAAAAGACTGCAATCGAACAGATCGAGCGGACGGCGCGGGGTAAAGAGGTCCGGTGGTCGCTGGGACGGTTGGGCGTATTCGCAGCCGGCGTTATTGCGGTGGCTGTCGCCATGAACGGGAGTGCATGGGCGGGGCTGTTTACATTGGGCGTCGCGGCGGTGGCGTTTATCGCAACCATGCGGACGCACCAGCGCGTCCTGGGAGTCTGGGACCTGGCCCAGCGGCGGCTACAGGTCATTGGCGAATCGCTGCGACGTGCGGGTGGTGCGGTGGTCAACCTGCGCGACACCTCCCGCCCTGCGGATCCAGAGATACCGGTCACCCCCGT
Source organism: uncultured Tepidisphaeraceae bacterium (assembly GCA_964606625.1). Taxonomy (GTDB): domain Bacteria; phylum Planctomycetota; class Phycisphaerae; order Tepidisphaerales; family Tepidisphaeraceae; genus CALEKX01. The sequence continues at coordinate 6,868 of CAZSJB010000057.1, forward strand.
CGGCGCCATGGAACAGGGTAAGCGCTGGGGACTCAGCGACCAGGAATGCGACGATCTGGATCTTTATGTTCAGCCGACCGGGTTATTCGGTTTGTTGAATCGCACCGCCACGCAGCTCGGAGTGGCGCGGCTGCGCGATTGGCTGGAACAGCCCAGCATGGACATCGCCACTCTCCAGGCCCGCCAGCAGGCAGTGCAGTGGTTCAGCGAACAGGATGAAGCGCGCCGGGACATGGCGGCCGCCCTGATCAACGTCCGGGCACAGGATCGGTCGATGCGTTTTTTCCACGAAGCCCTGCACGAGGCGCGGATCCTGATACGCGGCCCGCTGCTGTGGCTGGCGAGGGGATGGTCGGCATTCTGTCTGCTGCTGACGGGATTTGCGATCTACCAGGTCGTAGCGGGTGATCTGCGATGGATCAGCGGCCTGTCAGTGGCCATGCTGGTGAATGTGGTTGTCCTGGGCAGCACATGGGGTCAGATTCGTCGACACCTACAGCAATGGGAGGCGGCCCTCGATTTCGCAACCGGGTATCGCCAGGTTGCTGAACAGGCGGTCGCGACCCTGCCGCGCACGGTGGCGCCACTGGAGACATTGCGCACGGTGCTGGAGCAAGTGGCACATCCGCAGGCGCTGCCGGCAGTGGTGAAATGGACCGGGCGCAGCGCCGGAGGCGGCTGGATCCAGTTGCTGATCAATGTGCTGGCCTTGTGGGATCTGCACATGCATACGTTGATCGTCCGCCATGCGGTCCCCGCCCGCGCGGCACTGCTGGGCGGGCTGGACGCGATGGCCCAGATCGAGGTGGTAGTGTCGCTGGGATGTTTCGCCCGCGAGCAGCCGCAGGTGACGTTTCCACAATTGGTGACCACCCCCGATGCCCAGAGCGACGCCGTGCTGGAGATCGAAGCAGTCGTCCATCCCCTGATCGACCCGGCGCGGGTGGTCGGCAATGACATCACACTGAAATCCGGAGCCGGTCAAAACTTGTGGCTGATCACTGGATCGAACATGTCCGGCAAAAGCACGTTCCTGCGAGCGGTGGGCGTATGCGCACTGCTGGCGCAGATCGGCAGTGCGGTGCCCGCACGAGCAATGCGCTGTGCGCTGCTGCGCCTGATCACCGATTTACGGGTCCGTGACGACATCGGCAAAGGGGAGAGCTACTTTCTGGCGGAGGTACGACATCTTCGCCGGATGCTCGCTGCCGAAGTCAGCCAGCCTTTCGCGGTGCTGGGACTGGTCGATGAACCGTTTCGCGGCACCAACCACCAGGAACAGCACGCAGCCACGTTGGCGATTGTTGAACATCTACACCGCGCAGCGGGGTTATTCATCCTCGCGACTCATGATCGCGAACTGGCCAGGGCCGCCGAAGCCGGCGGCATCTGCAATCGCCATTTCCAAGAAGAGCTGCGCGACGGCCAGCTCATTTTCGATTATCGCCTGCGTACGGGCGTCGCCCACACGCGCAACGCCATTCGCGTCCTGGAGCGCGAAGGCTATCCGCCCCAGATCATCGCCCGAGCACACGCGATTGTCAGCGGGGTCTCCGCCAGCGAATGAGTACACAACAAAAGGCAGCGGGTCGTGTGCATCCATACGCCCGCTGCCTCCTGCCAACTCGCGTTTCGCTTAGGGTTGACTGCTGTGCCAACGCTCATCCACGCGTCGCCAGGCATCTTCGGTCGCGTGGCGCGCCTGTTCCCAGTTCAGGGAGGAGTTGCCACGCTGCTCATCCCACTTTTCACCCAGCGCCGGTTCGACATCCTCAAACCGGCACTCGGCATCGCCCGCCTGGCAGCGGGCTTCCCAGCCGTAGCGATAAGCGGGTTCATATTCATCATAGGGTGCATCCGGGTCGGCATAAGGCCGATCGCGATAGGCAGTGCGCCAGTAAGCGTCCTCGTCTGTCGGATTGATGGCTTCGGCGATGCCCTTTCCGGCATATCCGCCACCCACCCCACCAACGATCGCGCCAATCACACCCCCCGCGATTGTCCCCACACCGGGCACTACGGACCCGATCGCTGCGCCTGCCGCTGCGCCGCCGGCAGCGCCAATGCCCGCACCCACCGGGTGCGATCCGGGCGCCCCGGTAATCGCATCCGGATTGGCATCGGGATCGTTCTTCAGATCCGCTTCAGGGCGATCGGGGGGCATCGCCACCTCCGATGGATTGACCTTGACCTTGTTGTCTCGTTCATCACGCTCAGTAGCCATTCAGTGAACTCCTTTCAAAGGTTCACTTCGATGACTTACAAATGCGATGCCATAAGGAGATGGCCCGAGAAATGGGTGGGTAAATCGCAAATTTAATATCCGAGCGATAAAAGTCCCTCTCCGGCTCCCTCACTGGGCCAGCGGATCTTCCGGGTAGCGTTCGCGCAGCAAAGTCAGCAGGGCGCGGCTTTGCTCGGGGTTGCGGTCCTTGTAGAGCTGGCTGGCGTAATGCAGGAGGCGCGGAGCATAAGAGGATTGGGGGACAGCGTTGGCGAACGCAGCCGCAACGGCGGCAGCTTCTCGCGGGAATCCGCGAATCGCCATCAACTGAGCCCGCAACAGGACACTGTAGCCGTCCAGGAAATCGGCGGGATACTTCGTTTGCCACTCGTTCCAGTGGGTTTCGCCGGCTTCCCACTCCTCCTGGCGGATGAAGTATTCCACCGTGCGCGCCATCGCACCGCTGATGGCGGGTCGCTTCTGCAGATCACCGTCGATCGGCAATGCCTCGAGAATCTTGCGCCCGCGGTCGGCATCTCCCCCCAGCACCAGGGCTTGGGCATAGATGCGACGAACGGATTCATGCGCTGCCTGATAGGGTTCGAGCGCCGCAACAGTCGCAGCCGGATCCCCCCGCCACCACAGCAGATATTCTCCCAGCCGCTGGGCTGCCTGCGGCTGAAGATTCGATTGCGGCGGCACGGCTGCCATGACCGCAATCGCAGGATCGATCCGCCCCTGCAGCATCGCATCCTGGGTAATCCGCTCCAGCGTCTGCATCACCTGGCGGGGATTGGAATGCTTCTCCAGCTTCGCCAGTGCCATCGCTGCATGGAGCATCGGCTCATAATGCTCAGCACGATGGTGCAGTTGCACCGCACGCACCAGTGCTGGCGAGGTCATGCGCGACACATCGTACCCGGCTACCAATTGGGAGATGTCGCGTGGCTCGAAGGTGCGCGGTTTGTTGCCGCGGGTGTAATCGCGAGCGATATACAGGCGCGTGGTCTGGATATCAGTCTGGCGGCTGCTGGTTGCGGTCAGTCGCACCGGATAGATGCCGCCTCGCAGGTAGACATGCTCGACGCTGGCGCCGCGGCTGCGCACGCCGTCGCCAAAATCCCACTCGTACGTTACGCCGCGCGTCTCGGGAGCGCTCAGGCGCACCCGGTGCGCATAATCATTGTCAAAAAAGATTTCGCCGAGATACTGCATCGAAAAATCGGCGACCAGTTGCT
>CAZSJB010000058.1:0-8473 GCA_964606625.1 uncultured Tepidisphaeraceae bacterium
AGATCCCACGCCATCTCGCCGACATACCAGCCATCGCCAAGCATCGCGCCGAGCATATTCTCGCCTTCGCGCAGATAATCGGTGACGTCGTAGGTCTGGTAGCGGATACGGATCCGGTAATCGGTCCAGCCGGGTGTGAGCAGATCCTGTCCCACGCGCTGTCCGTTCAGCCACGGCTGATACCATCCCCGCGCGGTGATGTAGAGTCGCGCCCGATGAATGGGCCGGTTGATCATAAACCGTCGGCGCAAGTACGTCGCCGGCCCGCATACCGGATACTCGCCATCTACCGGCAGCGATACCCACTGTCCCGACCAGTCAGTTGCTTCCAGCAGCCCCATCTCAAAGGAGGCGGGGGCGGACCACGGCGACGGCTGGCTGTCGGCATCCCACACACGCACCTGCCACACAGCCTGCTGGCGCGATTGCAGGGGGGTGCCACCGTAGGGAATGTGTGCCGTCTGATTGCTTTGAACGACACCGCTATCCCAAAGATCCGCACTGTCAGCCGTCCGACCGACGCGGATCTGGTAGGCCGTCTGCCGCGCGCCCGATCGGGGGTCGTTCAACCACCAGGAGAATCTCGGCGTTTGCTCGTCAATGCCGAGAGGATTCACCATGTATTCACAGGTCAGGTTTGTCGGGGCCGCAGGTGAAGCAGGGCAAGGAGGTGTGGACATGAGGTTGTCAATTCTCCTGGTGATAATCCGTACAGCCGGGAGAGTTTACCGCGGCGGGGAAGTTTGGACAGGGCAGGTACTGTAAGCAGACGCCTGTTGTCTATAGGCACTGTTGACCACAAATCCCAGGCGCTCGAACTGCTCTCGCACGGCACGAAAGCCATCCCGCAGCAGGGGCACGTCCGCGCCGCAACTGATGAAGGTGCCGCCCATGTCGAGGATGCGACGAATGCCAGCTTCATCGAAGGCTAGCGTGCCAAATTGCTTGCCGGCGGTGCGGGCTTCCTTGCAGACGCGCTCCATGGCTGACCACAGTTCACGGCTGTTCAGCTTTCCCGGACGGCCGCTAAGAACCGAGTAGTCGCCGGGACCGAAGAAAAGCCCATCCACCCCTTCGACTTCCGCGATGACGCGGCTGTGTTCGACAGCGCGGGGGGATTCGATCTGACAGAGGACAAAGGTCTGCGTGTTTGCCTCCGCCACGTACGTTGCCATATCCATCATGCCGTACGGCATATCGGCATTGCCGCCGTCAAAGCCCCGCTCGCCCAAGGGAGCAAACTTTGCCCAGCGGATCACTTCCTGGGCTTCTTCGCGGCTTTCGCAGCGGGGATAAAGGATGCCGTTGGCGCCAGCTTCCAACAGGCGACTCAGGCGCGCGAACTCGCCTTTGGCAGGGCGGGCCAGCACATCCGACCCGCCCACACGCGCTGCGCGCATCAGATTGCCCGCCGTCTCCAGGCTGTGCAGGTGGTGCTCAAAATCAAGCCAGATACAGTTGAATCCGAGCAAGCTGACCAGCTCCACAATGGCTGGGTCATTGAGGGTCACCGCCGTACACATGGCCGGTTTGCCTTGGCTCCAGAGTTGTTTGACTTGGCTTGGTTGCATGGTGCAGCTCCTAAAAGGGAGATGGGGACTCGGATCATGCCTTGGCAGAAATCTTCATGAGAGCCGGCGGCAGCAGCATCAGCCGCAGATCTGAAACGCGCGCCTGATCGCGAGAAAACGGGGGCGAGCAGGCCCAGTACGTGACCGCCGCCTGGCCGTCGGACAGGAAGGTGCATCCAAGGTTGGTGAACTCAAAGTCTTCATCATGAATCAGGTCTCTCACTCCCTGCCAGGTGGCACCGCGATCGGTGCTGATTGCCATGGTCAAAGGGGATCGATGCCCGAAGTGGTGATGATTGGGGTCGTAGCGGCTGTGATTCCACAGCAGTAGCAGGTTGCCCGTGCCGGGGATGGTGCGCAGACAGGTGCAGGATTCGGGTGCTTCCAGTCCGCTGGAGTGCGGCTGGGACCAGGTCTCGCCGCTATCGGTGCTGCGGGAGAGAAAGACGCTTCCCAGTTGCGTGCGCAGGCTCATGACCAGTTCGCCGTCGGGCAACTCGGCGACGCTGGCCTCCATGGCGCCGCGCTGGGGCAGGGAGATCCACTGATCGATGCGCCGCCAGGTGTTGCCATCATCGTCGCTGACGAAGCAGCTGACGCGGTTGGTCTGCGTGAGCTGATCGCCGCTGCCGCCGTGAAAGGGCAGCAGCAGCCGGCCGCTGCTCAGGCGGAGCAGGCTGGGCGCGCCGCCCTGGAGCCACTGGCCCCGGCTGCGCTGCCAGATATCCGTGTGTTTCGTCCACGTGTAGCCCAGGTCGTCCGAGACGTACAGCGTCATGGTCGTACTGCTGGAAGAGTGGGCATGCAGACAGGCCATCAGCAGCCACCCCCCGGGCAGCATGCACAAAGCGGGCGCCTGAACATTGAGATCACCCGGCACGCGGTCCACTGCAAGGGTGCCGGCATCCCAGGTCTGTCCCCGGTCAGCCGATCGCTTGAGGTAGATCTGGGCGACGCCGGTGTCATGCCCGGCTGTCGGACTGGCACGGTAGCGTTGCCACGCTACAAGACACACGCCATCGGGCAATTCCACCAGCGAGGCGGTGTCATTGCGGGGCGTATCCTCCCCGGCAGCGGCAATGGTGATGACGGTGGGCATCACAAAGATCTCTTCGGGCGACAAGCGCGACAGGAGGAAGTTACAGTATTACAGACGGTATTGCAATCCAGTGCCTCCAAGCGGGACATCCGATGTCTGGGCTTATTTTGGGCAATGGATACTGGATCATTGGGCGATATGAGAATTTGCTTGACGGGGGCATCCATGTGTATTACAGTAATACTTAAATCATGTCGGTGGCCATCCTGTCTCGTATTGGCGGCGAAGGGCGTATCCGGCATTGGCAACTCGTCTTATGCACTGCACATCATTTCTGGAGGACTGTCATGCGCTTGCGAATTGCCTTGGTTGCTCTGGCTGCTTTAGGCTTCCTGGCTGGGGCCACGGTCTGTTCTGCTGCCCCTGTCGGGCCGAATCTGTTGACCAATGGATCCTTTGAGGATGGGCTCGCCGGCTGGAATCTGCACACATCCCTGCTGGAGGAGGTTCATACGGCCAGCGGCCTGTTCGGTACGCCGCCTGATGGCGACTACTACCTGTTCCTCCAGCGGACCACGACCTACGACGGGTGGACCAGCAACGTATCGCGGACGACCCAGCCGCTGGTGATCGGCCAGGAGTACCAGGTTTCTGGTTACTACAAGAATTGGGATAGCATTCCGACACTGAACGTTACGCTGAGGGTTGGCAGTGTCGATGTGGTCACGCTGCCGATCCAGTCGACCAACGGACAATGGGTCTACGTCGAGGGTGTCTTTATCGCCCAGGAGGAGACGCCCACGTTCCAGGTCCGCATTACCGGCACCCAGGGCAGGACGTTGAACCTGGGCGTTGACGGGCTGGCCATTCACGCCGTGCCCGAGCCGGCTGGCCTGGGTGTTCTGGGTGGTGGCGCCCTGATGCTGATGGCGCGGCGTCGCCGCGTTTAATTAAGGCGGGTGCACGCTGCCCACGAGGCGCTGTGCGTACATAGGAGTAAAAATTGTTATGACGTCACGGGTTGTTCCAGGTAACAAGGTTCCGCTGTATCGCCAGGTCGCCAGAGACATGATGCAGCGCATTCGCACGGGGGATTACCGTGCGGGAGAGCCTCTGCCGCCAATCCGTGCGATCTCCGATGAGTTCAACGTCAGCGTCAATGTGGTGCAGCGTGCCATCCACGTGCTGGAGCGAGATGGCCTGGTGCGGTCGCAGCATGGCAAGCAGGTCATGGTCACCACAGCCGAGGGCGCCAAGCGGGCGGCGCTGGTCTTTGGCCTGATCCATCCGTATGCCGAGGGCATGGCCTTTGGCCGCGATGTGCTGCACTTTGCCGGGCGGGCCTTCAGCGAGCGCCACAATCTACTGGTGACCGTTTCCTCCGACGGCCTTGCAGCCAAGGAGCGCGAGCGCGCAGAGCACCTGCTGAACAACGGTGTGCGGGGGCTGCTGGTCTGGCCCGTTGCCAGCGACGACAATGCCGCCTTCTTTGCAGAGCTTACACGGAAGGTGCCGGTGGTGCTGGTGGACCGGCTGATCCCCGGCGCTTCGCTGCCGGCAGTCATTCACGACACGCACGCGGCCGGACGGGATATCTGCGAATATTTCTTTGGTCGCTGTGGCAAGAAGCGGCTGCTGGTCGTGATGGACGACCTGGACATCTCGCCCTATCACGACATGGTGCGTGGTATGCGGGCCCAGGCACAGGCGATGGATCGCATGACCGACCTGACAGTGATCCAATTGCCGATTTCTGAACTGGTGCGCCAGTTCAACCAAGGCGATTTCTCCAGCGTCGATCATTATGCCGAATACATCGAACGCCTGGTTCACGAGGGTGGGTATGACGCGATGTTCTGCTACCAGGAGGAGTTCCTGGATTATGTGATCGTGGATAACGGGTTGCTGGATCGCCTGGATCATCTTTCGCTGGGAGCGACGCGAAGCGTGGATATCAACATCCGTTCCCGGCGATACGTCCAGGCGGCGCCGGCGATCTGGCAGATTGATCATGTCGGTGCGATCTCGGCTGCTGCTGACCGGTTGCAGGAGATCGTTCTGTCAAAACGTCCCTTCAACGAGGTTGTGACGGTTCCCCTGGTACGAACACAACCCAGCTAATGAGGTTCGCTCATGTCTTACGACACTTCATTGCCGCAGGCCCTCTGTCCACCGCGGATTGCCGCACAGACCGTCTTCGCCCGTCATCACAGGAGGCAAGAGACGACAGGGGCGGCGTTTACTCTGGTCGAACTTCTGGTAGTAATCGGAATCATCTCACTACTTGTTGCGATCTTGCTTCCGGCTTTGAACAGGGCTCGTGAAGCGGCGCGCAGTGTTGCGTGCATGAGCAACCTGCGGCAGATCGGGATTGCGATGGCGATCTATCACGAGGACTCTCGCGGCCGCATGGTTCCCATCAATTGGACGGGGTCCAATCCTCACCAGACATGGCGCGGATTTTTGCTTCCGTACCTGGGGAACAACTCTGTGGAGGTTTTCCGCTGTCCGGAAAAAGGTGAGCCCGGGGCGCACGAAGTCGATGCGCAGATCATTCGTCTGGTGGCGCCTCATTCTTATGGGATTAACCAGATGCCCAATCTTCATTACCAGGGTGACGGGGCGATCAAGGCCTCCTCGAATCGACGGCTGAACGAGGTGCGTGAACCCAGTGCGACGATCGTCGTGGGTGACTTGGGCTTTCCTTCAAATCCCCAGGCGTCGCCTGAGGATTGGATGGGCGATCGAGGCAAATCAAGCTGGGGCTATATGCGGATGCCCTCGGATCCGCTCTATCACCATACTGCGGATCCCTGGAATCTGTATCCGCGTCATCGGGGGAGGGTCAATGTGCTGTTCTATGACGGTCACGTTGAATCGCGGGCCGTCACCGGAGACATCGCCAAGTACCCTCCGGGCCATCCGCTCTGCATCTATGACAATTTTTAAGCTCGGAGAGTTTTGCAGATGGTGCGTCTTGCTGCATGCCTGATACTGGTGATCACTGTCCTGGTTCCCGCATGGCCCTGCGCGGCTGTTGCGTATGAACAGGTGCAGCCGACACCGCGCCAGATTCACTACGATCCCCAGCGATCGCCGTTTCACCTGGAAAATACCGAGTCTGTTACGCTGCGGCTGCCAGCAGCGCTTCGCGAGCAGGGTGAGCGATTTGCGCAGGAGACGGAACTGCTGCTGGGTGGTCTGCGTGTGGTGGTCACGGTGGATGAAGCGCTTGCGCCGCTGTCGCTGACGATCAGTCACGATCCGCAATGGCGCGGGGCTGAGATCTGGCCGGTGGCTCCGCAACATGCTGAAGGCTATGCGCTTCACATGACGGGCAGTGGCGTCTGCATCGTCGGTGCTGATGCACAAGGCGCGGCGTCCGGTCTGAAAACGGTGCTACAGCTATTTCTGCAGGCACGCGACCAGGGGACGCCGATCCCGGCAGGCCGCATTGTGGACTGGCCGGCAATTCAGGAGCGATCCATCCTGCTGAGCCTGCGCAATCTGCGGGGGACCCACGACCTGGGTTACCTGAAGCGGGTGCTGGCTGCGTGCAGTACGCTCAAATACAACAGTGTCTTCCTGGAGTTCAATTCCGCGGTGCCGGGAGAACGTTACCCATTCCCTGTGACCGTACCCCAGCCGCTGACCGATGCGCAGTTGCGAACCATTCGCCAGACGGCTGAGCGTCACGGGTTGAAAGTCAACCTCTATTTTCAGTTTGGTGGCCACTGCAAATGGCTGCTCGACGAGCCTGCTTACGCTGGTTTCAGCAGTGCGGTCAAGGAGCCACTAAGCTGGGACAACTCCAACTGGTGTCCGCTTCAGCCGAAGCTGTGGGACGTGGTGGAAGACCTGGTCAAGCATCAGGTAGCGATTTTCGAACCCGAGTGGATTCACATCGCTCACGATGAAATCGGCCATGGCGAGTTCGGCACGACGCCCGAGGCGCAGGCTTCGGGGTTAAGCCGCGAGGCCTTGATCGGAAAGAGTCTGTCCTCCGTGCGGGATGTGGTGGCTGCGGCTGCACCTTCGGCCAAGATGCTCCTGTGGCATGATCTGCTGATCCCGGATCCGTATAAAAGTCCGGCGCGCGTGGGATTCGTGGACGGGCAGAAACTTCTCGACCTGGTGCCGTCCGGCATGACGGTGGCGATCTGGAAGTATGACGGCGATGAAGCCCTCAATCCGCTTATCGCGTATTTCGCCGCGCAGAATGGCCGCCCATTCTGGCTGACGACCTTTCAGGCGGAGACCGCCTTCAAGGTTGCTGCATACGCAGCCAACCAAGGCGGTGGGGGGCTGCTCTCAACGCACTGGTACGAAGCCCCGTGGTGCACCTGGAACGATCCGCGCGCCATTTCGGCCGCGGCGATGAATGCAGTGGTTGCCTCCGCCGCGGCGGCGTGGAATCCGGAGTATGACGCCGCCCGAACTCTTGTCATTGACCGGGTAGCCCTGTTTCGCCAGTTGGTCGAAGGCGTTCAGCCAGCCGATGCCCGGGGCACAACCTTGGCGCATGTTACCTCTCCGAAGGTAAGTGACTCTGCGTCCACGGCATCAGCCGATCCGGTCGTGCAGTCACTGCTGCGTGTTGTGCCACAAACGCTCGTGGCGCCGCATGGCGTTCCCTTTGAGCGGTTCAGCCAGCCGCTGGCAGTGCCCCGGGGCGATGCCGCTCCGCTACGCGTTGCGGTGGATCAGCCGGTCACGGCGGTCTATTTCCTGCATGCCACCGATCGACCTGATGCGGCATCGGGATTGAACTCGTGGCAACGGGGCAGCGAGACGCCGCGAATCGGCGAATACCGGCTGAAGTTCCGCGACGGAGAGACGGTGACGATTCCGCTGCAATACCGCTGGAACATCCAGCACTGGAACGCCAAGGAAGGCGCCTATGGTTGTCGTATCGCCTGGACGGGCACCTTTGCCGGCGCGGTGCAGACCCAGCTCACCACCGTTTCCTGGCGATCCAGCAATCAGCAGGTGCGTCACTTGGAATCCATCGAACTGGTGGGTGGGGCGACTCCCCAGCCGTACCTGTGGGGTGTAACGATGCAAATTCCAGGTGAAGTGGGTGAAGGCAGGGGCACGGATGGCTTTTCAGGCAGCGTCTTCGAGGACCGATTCACCTATGAATCGACGACAGAACTCAAGGAATCCTGGAATGGGTTCAGCGGCCGGCTGGTGCAGGTGCCGGCGGATGCGGAAAATCCGTCGCATGTGCTTATCACGTTGCCCTCCACTCAGGCGGGGGCTGCGCCGAATCGGTTGGATATCGGCAAACAGAACCTCCAGCTCGACCTTTCGTCGGCCAATGCGCTGTCCCTCAATATTCGCTCCACCGCGGGCGCGGACGATGCATTGACGATGATCGTGTATCTTGGAAACACCAGGACAGGCCAGGGATCCTACTACCTTGCGTATCATATTCCGTCGATCACCGAAAACTGGAAGCGAATCACATTGCCGCTCGATGGCGCTCGGACCGAAGGCAAGCGCCCTGACGACAATGCTTCTACATTTGATACGCTGAAGGTGTCATTCTGGCATCGCAATGCCAAGCCGGTTGAGATCCGGATCAGCGATCTGGTCATCGGGCAGTATGTTGGCCCGGAGATCTACAACCCAGCGGCCCCTGTGCCTACACGCACCTGGTTACCGGGATTACCGCGCTAACCGTATCCGTCGTTTGTTTTTGGAAGGTTGATATTCAATGGGTGTAACGCTTTCAGATGAGGAATATAGACGGCGAGTTACGGGCTGCTGGTTTGGCAAGAGCATCGGTGGCACGCTTGGCATGCCCTATGAGGGGATCCGCGAAACACTGAACCTGACGTTCTACGATCCAGTGCCTGAC
>CAZSJB010000058.1:8483-10191 GCA_964606625.1 uncultured Tepidisphaeraceae bacterium
CCAGATGGTCGCCAATGACGACATGGATGCACAGGTCATCTATGCCGTGCTGCTCGACCGCATGCAGCCGCCGCGCGTTGACCGCCATATCCTCAGCGCTGCCTGGCAGCACATTGGCATGTCGGCAGATGAGTATGGGATCTGCAAGCGCAACCTGGCGCTGGGCCTTACTCCACCTGTCACCGGCAGCTATGACAACCCTTTCAGCCGGGGCATGGGAGCTGCGATTCGGACAGAGATCTGGGCATGCCTCGCACCCGGCCGGCCGGACCTGGCGGCGGCCTACACCTATGAAGATGCGTGCATGGACCATGCCGGGGACGGCATATACGCAGCCGTCTTCATCGCTGCGCTACAGAGCATGGCCTTTGTCGAGCAGGATACCGAGGTGATCCTGGATCGTGCCATGCAGTTCATCCCGGCTGACAGCGAGTTGCGCGCGGCGCTGACCGATGTGCGGCGCTGGTGGGCGGCCTCGAGGGATTGGACGGCGGTGCAGCATCGCCTGGCGGATCGATACCTGACCGACAACTTTACGGATGTGGTGATCAACCTGAGCTACATCGTGCTGGGCTGGCTGGCCGGGCAGGGGGATTTCGGCCGGTCCATCTGCGCAGCCGTCAATGCCGGCCAGGATACGGACTGCACAGGCGCGACGCTGGGCGCCCTGCTGGGGATCATGAATCCTGACAGCATTGACCAGCGCTGGCGCGCCCCCATTGGTCGCGAGCTTGTATTGAGTGACTCGGTGCGTGGAATATCGCATCCGCCCACGATTGATCAATTCGTCGATCTGCTGATTGATCTGCGCAACCGACTTGCTGGCGCCTGGCCGCAGGTCGAGGAGAGACTCCAGGACGTGGACCATCTGGCCATCCCAGCCGAGATTGGTTTTGAAGGCGGAACCTCTCTGCCCTCCATTGACAGCGCCCCCTTGCTGCCCCTGTCGATGCGGCGAACGGCTTTCCCTGGGCACTTTGTGACCTTGCCGGCTGAGTGTTGCAAGGGTGAGCTGGTCTGGGTGCGCTATCGTGTGAACCTGTCGCATGAGCAGGAGGTGGGACTCCTGTTCAACACGCCGGCTCCGATGCGCCTCTGGGTAGACGGCCGCGGCACGCTCAGCCGCGATGGCGGTCCTTTTGTCCCGGCGATGCACCGGGCGCCCAGGCATCAGTTCACGCGGATTTCCCTGTCCGCCGGAGCGCATGAACTGGTTGCCGTCATGCGCAGGCCGGCAGCGGGTGATCTGATCTGGTGCGTGGGGCTGTGCGACCTCAAACCGCATCCCGTTGAGAATGACTGGCTGATTGATCCCTTCCCGCGCGTGGGGCAGCAGGCTCGTCCTGGGCGGGCCTGGGCTACCAGCAATGATGGCGCTTACCGCCAGCCGGTGAATGGTGAGCTTGAACGGGATGAAGCCTGCTTGCGGGCGCGCTAGGGCATCTTGCCCGTATAGATCGGCTGCCTCTGCCGGTTCGCGTTTCTATCCCGGTTGAGCAATCTCGACTAATTACGCGTCAGCTTTGAATTACGTGCTGAATCCGGAGAGTTCGGGGCGGTCTTGCCATACCTTGGCCGGAGCCGATATACTCTGCTAGCCGAATTGCTATCGGGCTGTACCGTGGGCAAGCCGGATCTTGAGCAGTCTAGGTGCTTGATTTTAAAGAAGTTATATGCGGGCGTAATTCAGTGGTAGAATGCCAGCTTC
>CAZSJB010000059.1:0-10172 GCA_964606625.1 uncultured Tepidisphaeraceae bacterium
CGGATCGCTGTCGATCGCGCAGCAGCAGATGGTGGAGATCGCCAAGGCGCTGTCGCAGGATGCGCGGCTGCTGATCATGGACGAGCCGACGGCGGTGCTGACGGCGGCTGAGTCGCGCAAGCTGTTCAGCCTGATCGACGATCTGCGGCGGCGCGGGATCACGATCGTGTACATCTCGCACATCCTGCCGGAGGTGCTGAGCATCTGCGATCGGATCACCGTCTTGCGCGACGGCGAGGTCGTGACGACGCTCGAACGCGATCGCGTGCGGCAGACCAGCGAGTCGCAGCTGGCGGGGCTGATGGTGGGGCGGCAGATGGCCGATCATTTCCCGCCGCGCCCGGCGGGCGGGGGCGACGTCGTGCTGAGCGTCGAAGGTCTGTCCGTGCCGGGGCTGGTCGAGGAGGTGTCGTTTGAAGTGCGGCGGGGGGAGATCCTGGGATTTGCGGGGCTGGTCGGTGCCGGGCGGACGGAGATGGCTGAAGCCATCGTCGGTCTGCGGCGGCGCAGCCGGGGTGTGATCCGGCTGTTCGGGCGCGCGGTCACGATCGACACTATGCGCGATGCGGTGAAGCTCGGCGTCGCGTATCTGTCAGAAGACCGCAAGGGCGCGGGGCTGACGCTGGGCATGAGCATCGTTGCCAACACGACGCTGGTGAACCTGAAGAAGTACGCCCGGCTGCTGATCGACAAGCGGGCGGAGGTCCGTTCAGCCGAGGCGCATATGCGCCGGTTGCGCACGCGTATCGGGCGCATCGGCGATCCCGTCGCGACGCTCAGCGGCGGCAACCAGCAGAAGGTCGCCCTGGCCAAATGGCTGGAGATCGCCCCGCAGGTGCTGATCATCGACGAGCCGACGCGCGGTGTGGACATCGGCGCCAAAGAGGAGATTTACCGGCTGATCCGCCAACTGACCGATGAAGGAATGGCCTGCATCATGATCAGCTCGGAGATGAACGAACTGCTGGGTATGGCGACGCGCATCGCGGTGATGCGCGATGGACATCTGGTGGCGATTCTCGATGGCGCGACCGCCACCGAAGAGCAGATCATGCAGCATGCAGCCGGTGTGACCCAGGAGCAGGTCCGTTGACGTGGCTCGGGCATCTTGCCCGTGCTGAAAATATGAGATGAGAGCTGAGAATTGCATGGGCCAGGCGCCCAGGCATCCGAATATGGACAACCCGACGAACATCCCCGATACCGCAGTCCAGACACGCCCAACCGTCGATCCGGAATATGGCCACGGTGCCCAGCCGCGCCTTGACCAGAGAATCCGTGTGTGGATCGACCGCTTCCCAAGCTGGTCAGGTGCACTGCTGGGGTTGATCCTGCTCTGCGTGATCACCGCCGTTATGGAACCGGCGTTTGTCCGGCCGGACAACCTCGTCAACATCCTCAACCAGAACGCGACGGTGGGCATCGTTGCGGTCGGGATGACGCTGGTGATCATCCTGGCGGGGATCGATCTGTCGGTTGGTTCGCTGCTCGCGCTGGCCGGCGGTGTGGGGATCCTGGCGCTCAACGTCGGCGGCCCGGATGGCGGGACGCTGACGGTGCTGCGGGCGCTGGCGGTGATGGTCATCGTTGGCACGCTGGCGGGTGGAATCAACGGTACGCTGATCGCCAAGGGCAACATCGCGCCGTTCATCGCAACCTTGGGAGCGCTGGTGGCGTTTCGCTCGGCTGCGGTGTGGATCGCTGATGGCGGGCAG
Organism: uncultured Tepidisphaeraceae bacterium; assembly: GCA_964606625.1. Classification (GTDB taxonomy): domain Bacteria; phylum Planctomycetota; class Phycisphaerae; order Tepidisphaerales; family Tepidisphaeraceae; genus CALEKX01. Next base: position 1,716 of record CAZSJB010000059.1, read on the forward strand.
TTCCGGGCGATGGGTCCGGCGCTGTTCACGCAGATCGGCAGCGGATGGCCGATCCCGGGCACCAACGTCAGCCGTGTGGCTGGCCGGGTGACGCCGCTGGTGTTGCCGTGTGCGGTGATCATCTGGGCGCTTGTGGCCGTAGTGGGGGCGATCCTGCTCAACCGCACGCGGCTGGGGCGATACATCATCGCGATCGGCTCGAATGAGCGGTCAGCGCTGTACTCCGCCATTCCGGTGGATCGGGTGAAGATCATCACGTACAGCCTCCTGGGGCTAATGGTTGGCATCGCCGCGGTTGTGGAGGCCACCAAGTTCAACTCGATCAACAGTTCCAATACTGGCACCTTGCTGGAACTGGACGTTATCGCAGCGGTGGTCATCGGTGGCACGCGCATGCAGGGTGGCGTTGGCAGCATCGGCGGGACGATCATCGGCGTTCTCCTGATCGGGGTGATCAAGAACATGCTGGTAATGCAGGGCGTGACGAGTCATGCACACGGCCTGGTGATGGGGGTGATCATCATCCTGGCGGCCCTGATCCAGCAGGTTGGTCGGCGGAAATGATCCTACTGTGACGATGGCATTGCGGATTGCGGATGGGTAGCCGGATCCTGGCGGCGAAGGAATCGGTCTGCGAATGACCAGACCAGCAGATCCAGCGGAATTGCCAGTAACACACCCGGAGCGCCGAATACCTGCCCCCATAGCACGACCGTGAACAGCGTCACCAAGGGGGGCAACTTCACGGTCCTGCGCATTACTACCGGGTACAGGGCATATGATTCCACTCCCTGGACAATCAGGTACACCACGCATACCCCGACCGTCGTAGCCGGGCTTTGCGTCAGGGCGAACAATACCGCTATCACAAACGCCGCTGCCGGGCCGACCGTCGGAACGATTTCGGCAATTCCAATCAGCAACGCCAAAGGCAGCGCGAACTCCATGCCTACAATCTTAAAGCCCACCCACGACAGCACCCCCACGACCGACATGCTGATTCCGGTTCCGATCAGCCACCAGCGGAGGCCCGGTTCAAGGTCATCCAGGGCTCCGATGAACTGGCTACGCCGGTGCTGCGGCAGCATCTCCACAATCGGCTGAATCAGTCGCCGTTCGCGCTCAATGAGGATGAAGATTGCTCCGAAGAAAACGAATGCCAGCGCGATCAGGAGGGTGGTCACCAGGTTGGTTGTTGTCGAAAGCACCGGCTGATCCGCGATAAAGCTCTGTAACTGCCCCAAGGCCTGCTCGACCGTGACCGGGTCTTCCAGGCCGAGTCGCTCGCTCCAGCCAGCCAGCAGGTTGTTCAACTGCTCGCGGATTTTCGGCCACTGCCGCAGTTCCCGGCGAATCGGCATCACCAGTAGCAGTGAAACCAGTAGCAAAAGCCCAGCTGATACCACGATCGGCACCATGCCGGCTATCACTCCGCGGAACCAATGCGGGCCGGGCACATGCTTCATCAGCGGTCGAGCGGCCGCCGCTACGCAGCCAGCCGCCAGCAATCCCAGCAGGATCCATCGCACCACCTCGAAAAACCACAACGACAGGACCAGTACAACCGCCCAGACAAACAGCGTTGTCAGGTGTTGCGCCAGCGTTGGCTGAGGGGGATTGGGAGCAGTGTTTGCCATCTACCGGACTCTACCAATTAAGCAATTTTCACAAAAGATGAAAACGGTCGCTGCACCGCTGCGATAACCCAACCGACTCTAACGCGCCAGCGACGTTGCAATCTTCCCGGTGGCCATGGCGGCGTGCGGCACATTCTTTATCATCACGTCCATGCTTCGATCTTCCCAGCCGTTTCGTCCCACGTCCCAACAGCTTCAGGATGCCCGCAGTAAAACCGTTCGAGACATTATCGCGCCGGGGCTGAAGGTGCTGTTCTGTGGCATCAATCCGGGGCTATATTCCGGAGCAACCGGTCATCACTTTGCCAAACCGGGCAACCGGTTCTGGCCGGCGCTCTATCGAGGCGGGTTTACGCCGCGCATTCTTTCCCCCTTCGAGAAAGCGGAACTGTTGAAATACGGTTTGGGGGTGACCAACGTCGTCATGCGCACCACGGCGTCGGCAGCCGAACTCACAGCGGAAGAACTGATCGCCGGAGCGGCTGCCCTGGAACGAAAGGTCCGCCGGTATCAACCCAGGGTGCTGGCTGTCCTGGGGATCGGGGCCTATCGCACCGGCTTTGGCCGCAAGGACGCAGTCCTGGGCGAACAGCCGGATCACCGGATCGGCCAGACCCGCATCTGGGTTCTGCCCAACCCCTCAGGACTCAACGCCCACTATACGCTGGACAAGTTGGGGCGGTTGTTCGCTGAGCTGCGTCAGGCGGTGGAATCGGATGGATGACCCTCACGAAACTCAATAGCCTCAATGGGTTCGTTTGGAATGTTTTTTGTCTCCCCACCGACGATTTTGGCCTGAAAACGCGGTTTTCTTGGGTTCGATTGGGTTCGTTTTGGGCGGGAGGCGAGTCATAAGATCTTCCTGATGGAACAGAGATGATCAAACAGGCTGGCAGCAGGAGCGGCCAGCGCGAGGTGGTCACTTGAGCAGAACTTTACCCGAACAAATCCCGATTGTCAAATGGCAAAAATGCCAGCGGCGATTCGCACGGGCTTTCCTCAGCCGGTACGAATCGCCGCTTGTCCAAAGGAGATGGATTACCGGATCAGTAATCAAACGGTGAGACGCGCACCTCGCCGAAACGATCTCGCGTTACCGTCTCGGCATGCCCGTCGACGAAGGCGACGTTGATCCGCCGATTATGACGCTCCAGGGGGATGCCATCACGCAGCCAGGTTGCCGCGTAGATGCTGTTCAGTGTCCCACCGCCCGACCAGTGGGTGGAATAAACCAGCATGGTGTTGTCTTCCACATCATAGGCAGCCCCGTAAATGTGAGGCCGGGTGCCGCGATCGGCAAAGAGCAATGTTTCCGCAGGCTTGCGGACCTTGTTGAGCACAGCCTGCAAGGGCTGGCCGTGAACGCCGTCATAGGTCGGCTCGCCCTTGTAGGTGCCCAACATATGGGTGAACCCCACCTTTCCCTGGTTCGCGGAGTTGGAGACTGCGGAGATATCGGCGTTGATGCCGTAGGAGACCTTGATCCATTCATGCGTGATGTTGTTCATCCGCAGGCCGCCTTCCTCTAGCCAGGGATCGTTGGGGCACCAGAAGATCCTGGCAAGATCCTCCGGGGCGTCCTGGAAGTTTACATCCGAGCCTTTGCCCAGGTAGGGGAGCAGTGCGCTGGCCCAGTCTTTCAGGTGTCCGTCATCCCGGTACTGCCACTTGGTGCGCGATGGATCGCGATCGTTGAATACGATCAGATGCTCGGTGCAGGTGGGGATGCGCCCCTTGAAATCATGGGCATGCATGATCGCAGCCATCGCCAGTTGGCGCAGATTGGAGACGCATTGCGTGTTCTGCGCCGCGGCCCGCGCTTTTTGCAGCGAGGGCAGAAGGATGCTGATCAGCAGCGCGATAATGCCGATGACGACGAGCAGCTCGACGAGGGTAAAGGCGGTTCGGCGGTTCATATGGCTACCTCGGATGGGAGATGTGCTGTTCATAGGATGCCTCGGCTTTCGTGCAAGGACAGGCCTTAACGATGTGTCGACGGCGAGCGAACATAATCGCTGCGGCTGTCAACAGCAGCGTGCCTGAGGGCTCGGGGACGACGGTAAATCCGTGTGCAGTCAACAAGTTGCGCTCGGCAGTGCCCAGGTGCGCCAAGTTGTCGATCAGGCCCCTCAGGCCAGTGTAATTGTCCAGCAGCAGGGCCAGATCCTCCAGGCCCACCGGACCCAGGCCCGTGAAGTTACCACCGGCCCATCCGATCGGCTGGGTGTAGTTGGCCAGCAGGATGTCCAGGTCGGTGCGATCGACCACGCGGTCCAGATTCGCATCGCCGTAGCTGGTCTGGAAGATGTGGAAGACCAGCGCATCGACATCCCCCTGGTCAATGACACCATCGACGTTCAGGTCATCATACCACAGGTCGGACGTCGCCACCCGGCCGTGGACGCGATCATACAGGGCATCGATGTCCCATTGATCCGTGCCGAACTCACCGTTGATGTTGCCGCGGCGCAGCAGCACTTCATCGAGCATGTTCAGCGTGGCGGTGGGGGCGCCCTGTGAGATCAGCTCGGTGCGCAGCAGGAACAGGTCGCGGTTATCAACCAGCCCATCGCCGTTGAGATCGGCGGCTGGGTTGAACTGGGCATTGCGGCTGTACAGCACAGCTTCGAAGCCATGGGACGTATTGGCCAGATCGCCCGGCTCGAAGGCGCCGTTGTGATCCAGGTCGCCCAGGCCGCCGCCGCGGACGTTGGCGGGCGTGATGCCGGTGATCCGCTGGATGCTGTGGTTGCCGGTGATCTCAAACGTGACGACGGTAAAGACATTGTTGCCGTTGGGAATGCCGAAGAACCCGGTTTTGAAGAGGTCCCGGTCGATGGCATCGGTGTGCCCTTCACCATTGAAGACCTTCTGCATGATCTCGGCATCACTGACGTTCGCCGGCAGGTTCATGAAGACATGCACGCTGTCAGCGGTCTGGTCAGTGGAGCGGATCCAGATGTCATTGTCCCCGGGGGAGCTGCCAAATGGCTTAAAGCTGTCGACTGCCGATTCCGGTGGCAGGCGATCAACATAGATCGTCCGCTTGAAAGGCGTATACACCGCCGGCCCGCCGTCTTCGCGATGCCGGAACGCCCGCACCTCGATGAAGTGATATCCCTCAGCCAATTGCGAGGCGTCGATGTTCATCGTGTACCAGCCATTGCCGTCGTCATTGAAATATCCGGGACTCTTGCTGGCATTAGAGCCAGTGAACTCCTCAAATCCGTAAACCACGCTGCCGGGCGTGACGTGATCGACCCCGCCGCTGCCGTTGAGGTCCAGCCCGCCATCGATCCGGATCAGCGCATTGTCGCCGTCGGCATCGCGGTCGCGGATGCTGCCCAGCAGATTCACCGCATGGGTCGTGAGCGTGACGCCGAAGGTGTCAGCCGTGATGACATCGATTTCCGCCAGGCGCTGCGACCCGTTGTTCCACTCAGTCTGGGCATCCGGCCCAATCGTCTGGGCGACGTTACTGATCGACAGCGTCCCCTGGGGCGTCGCCAGGCCATAGATAAGAAATCCCTTGTCCTGGTTGTCATTGTTCAGGAACTTGGTGCGGACGTAATTGGGCTGCTCCCAGCCGTCTGAGGTTACCGTCACCACTTTCGGCAGGCCGCTTGCTGCGGCATTGCCCGTCAGCTCGACCAGCGGCGTCCCCCAGGGCAGATCGACCAGGAGATTTACCCAGTCACTGGTGCCCCCGTCATTGCGGTTGCTCAGCAGTACCAGTGCCGATCCAGATCGCTCGAAGGCGTAGTAGTCTTCATTGATCCAGCGCTCGCGGTAATCGCCGCGGCCGTGTGTGTTGCGAATATTGACCAGGTTGATGATCGTGTCCCCGTAACGGCCACCCAGGGCATCGCCGCGTCCATCCTTGGGGAAGTCGCGCTGATCGCCATGTTCTTTGCCATTGAAGTAGACCACGGCGTTGCCCGGCTGCATCAGCACATAGGCATGGGCGACATTGTTGAGGTAGGGACCGTTGCCTTCATCGTGATTTCCGACGAACAGCACCCCGGCTGAGCCGTTGCGCAGGCCATCGTCATACACGTCCATGCCGGCGTTGACGATGTTGTGCCAGTTGTTGGCCAGGCCGTTGCCGGTGAGATTGTCGCGCATAGCGAAGAAGGCTGCGAAATCGAGCACATCGCGATTGCCGCCGATCGTGCCCGGATCGTTCGGGTTGATGTCCTTGCGAATAAAGCCCTGTAGATAATCACGATCCGCGTCGAAGACCTCGCTGTAGCTGAAAACATGTTTGGTCGATCCGTCCAACAGGGTGCGCGGATTGGAGCGGTAGACCGCGCGATCGAAGTAGTCGAGCGCGAATCCTTCAACATGCTTGGCTGCGTCGATGCGAAATCCATCGACGCCGATCACCTGCACCAGCCACTGGGCGTTGCGCATGAGCAGGCCGGTGGCGTTTTCTTCAATCGGATCGCCCGCCATGGGGTTGGCGGTGTTGAAGGGATAGATGGCGATATCGGCTTCGCCGGTCTTGGGGTCGTAGACCATGATCGGCTGAAGGTCGCGATCCGGATAGAACCGGGCATTATTGGAATCAGGTTGATTGGCCAGCCGACCGTTCCATGGCGTGAGGCCCGCGGGGATGTTACGCGGATCGCCGGGATTGACCGGATGACGGATAAACTGCCAGTTGGTGCCGTGGTTGATGTCGATCAGGCCGGCGAGGCGCTCCCGAACGGTGCCGCCCTCGTATTTGCCATGGAAGTCTCCGTCGGTGTTGGGGATGCCCCAGGGGTCGGTGCCGCCATCAGGATCCTGCAACACGAATCCAGGGTACCCGCCGGATTCCAGGAACCCGGGCGTGCCGGCATCGGCGAATCCGTTGTGATTGATCACAAAGTCGATGTGGAAATCGACACCGGCTTTGTGCAGCGTGCGGATGGCGGACTTGATCCCCGTCTCAGTGCCGTAGAGCGTTGGATCGCCTGGTTTTCCCAGGTCAAAGCGGTCATAGACATCGTATCCAACGGAGAAGTTGCCCGATTCAGCCCGTCCCGGGGGCGGCGCCCAGACGGCGCCGTATCCGGCATGGAAGACGTCGGCGGCCCGACGCTCCATTGTCTGCCACGTGCCGTCGAACCATTGAAGGATAGCCGGTGCTGAAACGTCCTCAGCTATGGCTGGCTGAGATGGAACAAGCATTCCCGCAATGACCACCATCCCTGCGGCCACTGCCCGCCAGCCACTGTTTGATTGTGATCGATGGCATCGCATGGCAAAGCGCTAAACAGATTGAACCGGTTTACCTGAAGATTGAAAAGCCGGCCGGGCAGCCAGCGGAATCCGCCCCCTCCTGGGCATACGGATCGCAGCGGCTCACCCGGCCCGGTACTCAGCTCCGCCGTCGTCGCAATCCAACCACCGCACTCAGCCCCAGCAGGGCCAGCCCGGCGGGCTCGGGCACGAGCACAGCGCTGTAGCGGCCGTTGGGCAGGTCCAGTGAGAACAGATACTCGCCGGCTTCAGGAACGTTCAAAGCAATGTTGCCGGCCGAATTGCCGAAGTTGTCACCGATCGAGATGTCCCAGCTCCCGGTAATGCGGAACTTGTACTCATAGCTTCCGGCATCCAGCAGGAACGTCCCCTGGTACAGGCCGTTGCCCATGTCACTGAGCGCAGCGCCTTCCCAGTTGTTCATGCTGCCGATCAGCTCCCAGCCCGTCTGGCCGGGATCTTCGTAACCTACGCGCTTCTGGTTGTCGGGTAACCAGCCGTCCGACCACGAGGCATGGTCGAAGAAGCGAATGTTGATCTGCCCGTTGGCATCGGCACGCACCTTCATGTTGCTGCCGGGGTAGTTTTCGCTCCAGTCATCGACAGTCACTTTCAATTCATAGTCGGTGCCCGGGGTCAGACCATCGATGGTGCCGGTCCACAGGCCACCTCCCTGGTCGACCAGTGCGTGGTCGGTGCCTCCCCAGTCGTTGAACTCACCGCGCACATACCACTGACCATAAGCCTGGGTTGTCAGCAATGCACCCGCGGCTGCAGCGACAAGCGTCAGCTGATTCAGCTTAAAACACATGATGGATCCTCCAGGAACAGAGATGTGGGGTTATTGAGCTGTGCCTTTTAAGGAGGTCGAATCAAACGATAGTTAAAACGGTTAACTTTGTCGCCTTAAAAAAATGAGCCAACGAAACAAACTCTTCGAACGGCCCACAGGCAGCAATCCCTTCAGGCGGATTTCGACCTCTGACTAGCTTCAATGATAAACGTTCTTGCGGGGTTGTCAAACAAAATTTAGCACAATAGTGGGGTTAAGCCCGACACTTTCAACCGCCTTGGGACGCTATTCCGGCTGCATCTGACGGTCGGGCCTGAACTTGAAACCCAAATCTGTCGAGGGCCCCGAGGTGTAAAAATCAATTGCATTTGTTTAATAGCGTGCTAAACTGGTTAAACGATGCGAGTGTCTGATCTCCCATCTGCTGACGATTCTGCCCGCGAGGACGGCGCAGCGCCCAAGTCGCCTGCGCAGCCAAGCCGGACCAATCGCGCAGGTAAACCCGTTTCCGTGCGCGACATCGCCCGCCTGGCCAATGTCTCCGTCGCCACCGTTTCGATGGTGCTCAACGACAATCCACGCATCAGCCGGGCCACTCAGCTCCATGTTCAGCGGATCATCGAGAAGGTGGGATATCGCCCCAATCGCCTCGCCCAATCTCTGTCTAGCAAGTATACGCAAGTCATGGCGATCGTCATCCCGGCGTTGCGCCATGCGTTTGCCGATGCCTACTTTGGCGAAGTGATTTCCGGCGTCTGCGATCGGGCCGGCAAGCTCGGT
>CAZSJB010000060.1:0-10147 GCA_964606625.1 uncultured Tepidisphaeraceae bacterium
AATGCCTCCATCACTTCCACCGCGCGGCCGCTCATCGCTGCTAATCCACGTTGTAACTCTCCAACCGCCGACGCAATGACTGGTGAATCCTGTGTTGAGAAGACCGCAATGCGCAAGGCTTCATCGCTTAGCAACCTCTCAACCGGTCGATAGCGAAGCCACGCTTCATAACCATCTTCCGCTCGCAGGAATGCAGGCAGGCTGAGACACAGGGAGATGACCAGCAGGAAGAAGAGGGTTAGCCGAGGGGTACGCATAAGGTAGCCTTTTACAGGGAACATTTGTGCCTGGTTATCGTACCAAGGGTACAAAACCTCAACGCCACCGCGGCATCATGACCGTGGCTGATCGACTGACCATTGCGGATGAGTTCGCTTTCTACGCAGGTTCATCTGCATCTGACAGACCTCCTCTATTACTGCCTTCAATGGCAACTCGTTGCCCCGGCGAGGCAGGATGTTAATCGTGATCTCAGGTCTGTGCGCAAAACAGTTGTTTGTAGGGTTAGATCTGCGCAGATGGGCCCTGTAAATGGGCGCTATGCCCTGCATAGGATAATTATGGCCTGAGAACGTCAGTGCGCAAAACGGACCAAACCTTACGCAGATTGGTTCTTGTGCGAACTGGGAATATGGTGCAGGATATGCCTGTACGAAGTGCATATCCCCGTTACTCAAGGAGAGTGCCATGCCTCGCAAACCTTCAACATCTGGTCGTAGCGGTTTCACATTGGTGGAATTGCTCGTGGTGATCGGCATCATTGCGCTGTTGATCAGCATTCTGCTGCCGTCACTTAACCGGGCCCGCCAGTACGCCAATCTCATCAAATGCCAGTCCAACCTGCGGCAGATCGGAATGGCCGTCCGGGTGTATGCATCTGAGAACCAGGACTATGCCCCTTGGGGCGATGCCCCGGGTGTTCCTGCTCTGATGTCTGACGGATCGACTGGAACCGGGACCAATATCTATTACGCGAAGTGGCCTGAGACGCTCAGCGCCATGTTGAGTGGCGAGGATCGGAATGAGGATTACGGCATGGCGGGCGTTGTTCAGTTGCGACCCCGCATTTTGCCCATTTTCCAGGATACGGATACCTTGCCAGGGGGTGTTCGTCACTATACTGCCAATATCCGTGTATTTGGCGACCGCCAGTTTGAGGATCCCTATCGTGTGACCGTGTTGGGACGCCCTGCAGGACAGTTGGCCAGCCGGTTCCATCCTGCTCGGTTGTCCAGCCTCAATCCATCCAGTGAGATCGCTTCTGTCTGGTGTGGTAACCAGACCTCCATTAACGCTACCGCTCCGGGTACGCACCCCATCAATATTGCCGCGGCTGCAACCACCTCGCGTTATCTGGATCAGAGTGCGGTCGTTGTTGAGCCAGACAAGGGGTACCTGGTGCGTGAGTTGATCGACCCGGAGTTTGCTGAAGAGGGCGTGAATGTGCCGGAAGCGGGTCAGGACCGCGTGGGTACTCCAGGTCCCTCATCAGGGATCCGCACGCGACACATGAACAATACGACTGTCAATCTGCTGTTCGTCGATGGACACGTAGAGTCCAAGGTTTACAGCGAGCTGAAGCGCAAACTGTTTGTTGTCCCGGCGCCGAAGTAATTCCCTCTTGAGTCAACAGCATTGACAACGCCTGGGAGAAACAGACGCATGGGTACCGCAGCAACTGACATCCATAAAGATCAGATGCCTGCCGTAAGGGTTGTTCGGCGCGATCTGGACGAGCCGCATGGCGGTAATGGCAACGGCCGGCGGGTTGCTCCGGCGCCGGCCCGAAACTTCACCGATCTCACCGGCCGCGTAGCCGTGGTGGTCGGCGGGACCTCGGGTCTGGGGCGCTCAATCGCCTTGGGCATGGCCCAGGCGGGCGCGACAGTGATCCCGGTAGGACGCCGTCGCGATCGCATCGAGGACATCTGTGCTGAGATCGAAAGTCTTGGGCGAAAAACCCTTCGTCAGACGGTGGATGTCACCCAGCGAAAGTCCCTGCATGAGCTGCGCGATAAGGTCGAAACGGCGTTTGGCCAGGTCGATATCCTGGTCAACTCCGCCGGGGTGACCTTCAAGAAACCCACAGCCGAGCTGGAAGAGGAGGAAGTGCATCATCTGATGGAAACCAACCTGATGGGCACACTGCGGGCCTGTCAGGCGTTCTATCCAGCCCTCAAAGCCAGCGATCAGGCAAGGGTAATCAACATCGCCTCGTTGGCGTCATTCGTGGCGTTCCACGAAGTGACTGCCTATGGGATGAGCAAAGCCGGTGTTCTTTCGCTGACGCGAAGCCTCGGCGCTGAGTGGGCCCGTGACGGTATCTGTGTCAACGCAATTGCGCCCGGAATCTTTGTGACTGATCTCAATGGCGAACTGCTCAATGGGACGCCACGCGGCAGGGAACTGCTGATGCGGACGCCCATGGGCCGGTTCGGAAAGGCGGAGGAACTGGTCGGAACCGCCGTGTTCCTCGCCTCCGGCGCAGCCAGTTTCATCACTGGCCAGTGCATTGTTGTCGATGGCGGGTTCCTGGCATCCGGCGTTAATTGCTGAGCATGCCAGATTGCTTTCAGCCGGTGCATTTCGTCAAAAGCAGGCGTGAAGCTTTAATCGAATTCACTGTTTTGCGCTTTTGGGCCCCATAAAGTAGGAAAATGGCCCTTGTCGGCTGAGGGAAATTGGCTCAGAGTAATATCGTGTAATCAACATCGCAGTATGCGCTGCATATGCGATGAGTCGATTGAGAGGAATCGGCATCATTTCACTTCATATCTCATCGAGAGAGGAGCGACGAAACATGCGTATCACGCAACGACTGGGAGCTTTGAGTACCGTAGCGGCAAGTGTGGCCTTGTTCGCCGGAACGGCAGGGCAGGCCTCGGGGGAAGTGTTGGTCGAGTTCAATTACAATACACAACCCCTTGATACGGGTTTACAACAGACCCCGGTTGCCCCTGACCTGACGGCTCCAGGTGTGATTGCCTCGGATCAGACATTCGTAGGGTTGGACACGATATATCGTACCCAAGGCGTTAGTACGACTGCTGATGGGAATCCTACGTTCCCCTTCACATCCACGGCCTTTTCGTATGGTCCCAACAGCACGCCCAATGATGCTACTCCTACTCCGCCCACATCAGCTGATGACTATCTCAGCTTTACCTTAAGCTCTCCGGGGGGGCTGCAACTTGATTCATTCGAATTTGACCATGCAGTCGCTCTTCGATCAGAAGATACATTGACTTGGCAAAGTCTCGTTCAAGTTTTCTACTCGATCAATGGTGAGGCATTTACAGCCATCGGTGACCTTCAGGACCGTACTGCCAGTCCGGGTACCATGGTGGGGTTTGACCATGTCTCCATTGATCTGAGTGGCCTTCCCGTCTTGGGACCGAGTGATTCAATCGAGTTCCGGATGGCTTTCAACGACAATCGAGGGAATCCTTCAGGGCAAGGCGCCGCTTTCATCGACAACATTGTTGTCAATGGTGCAGTGGTTCCCGAGCCGGCGTCCCTGAGCCTGCTTGGGTTGGCGGGTCTGGGGTTGGTTCGTCGCCGCCGGGCCTGAGCAGGACCGGTTGAGGGTGTACCGCAATACGCGGGCTTTGTAGGGAAGAGGCGGGGCGGCAACCCAGAGGGGGCCGCCCCGTCTTTTATGGACGCGGTGCGCAATCGCCAGCCGATGAATCCGCAGTCCCAGATTTGTACTCACGGAGTGGAAGAAAGTGCTCAAAGGTGATCTGTTCTCGTGGCGGGGTACTGCTTGTCTGGCGGAATACGCCGTTTCTGTTCGCTGCCCGTTGCCAACCTTTGGCTGCGTCTTCTGCTTGATGATTTTGATGCTCAGTTCGGCCGCTCGGGGAGCGGTACTGGCTGAGTATACCTACGACGATTTCCCGCACGGCACCAGCAACCCCAGCGCTCCCAATGTGGCCGGCGTTGACGGTGTATTCGTCAGTTCGATCAGCCGAACCCCCGGCGATGAAGGGGATGGCAACGGTCTGGGAACGATCGCCGTCACCAGGACTCTGGACGCGACAAACGTTTCTTTCAGCTCCACAGCGCTTGTAATTGGCCTGGGGACGACAGGACGCAATCCCTTTGCCGATCCGCCACAGCCGCTCCTTCCTTCGCAAGACTGGCTGACCTTCACCTTGATTAACCAGACTTCCCAACTGCGGCTGACGTCTTTTTCGTTTGAATACGGTGTCAGCGTTTCAACGAACGACCGTACGGGGGTAATGTCTGCGGTTCAGTTGTTCTACAGCCTGAATGCCCAGCCGTTTGTGGCTGTGGGAGAGATCCAGCATCGCATCATTCCCAGTGGATCACAGGGATATTTCATAGGATTTCTTCCCTCTGAAATCGACCTGCTGAGCATGCCACTGCTGGGTGAGAATGATTCAATCGAGTTTCGTCTGGTTTTCGGCGACAACAGCAGCGTTCAAACCTCCTCCAAAGGAGCATACATCGACAACCTGGTGCTGCGCGGATCGGTCATTCCCGAGCCGGCAGGATTGGGGTTAAGTGGCATCGTTGGCGTGGCCTTGATGCGACGTCGAGCGCGATCGCACGATTCGTGTTATGCGCAGTCCATCCACGTTTTGTCTGCATGACGACGCACTGGGCAATCCAGGTCGCATTGCCTCGTCACACATTAAAAAAGTGAGCAATGAGATGTCGAAACTTCGCAGCCTGATCTGTTCCACAGCCGCAGCCCTCACGGTGGGGACGATGGCCTCACCGACCTGGGCGACTGTCGTCGCCATGACGGTGGGGGATGTCAGCACTGGTAATTATAATCTGACCAGTCTGAGCGTTCAGCGGGGAACCGCGGGGATTCTCACCTATGAACCCCATCAGCTCATCAATGTAAAGGTGACGGATGTAGATGCCTATGGTCAGCAGTTGCTCCTGCCACGCGGTGCGCCATTGCCGCCTGCCGGCTCACGGGCACAGGTGCTGGAAGATTGGGCGGTGAACACGGGCATCAATAACATCACCACTGTTAACGGCACACCCGACCGCTCGTTGGAAGTAACCTTTACGCGCCCTGTCATCAATTCTGAAGGCCCGGATATCGTTCTGATCGAAACCGGCGGTGATGACGGATTCCGATGGTGGATCAACGACGATCGAGCCAACCAAGGAGCTGATGCACCGATCAACGCCTATTCGCAGACCCTGATGTTCGGGATTCCCGTTACGGCATATCAGTTTGGCAATGGCAGTCAGAGCATCCTGGGGCTGGATGATCTGGAATCGCCGACCGGATGGTCGTTCGGTTCAGACTTCAGCCGGGATCTTCGCGCGATGTCGCTGGATCTGTCATCAGTGGGTGTTCCGCTGGGAGGATCGGTTACCAGCATTCGCCTCCAGTCATTCGCGGGCAACCAGCGGGTTGATCCAGTGCTGATTGTGGGTTTGCCGGTGGTGCCGGAACCCGGTGGACTGGCCATGTTGGGATTGGCTGCGGGGGCTCTGATGCGGCGCCGGCGTCATACAGGAAGTTTTTTCCGGTTGCCCGGTACTGGTGCCGCCTGGTGAGGTGAAAGCACGCGGCGTATTGGGAATGATTGCTCCGCTGAGGCGGACTCCACAGGAAATCTGATATGTACAAAACTTGTCATCATGTATCCCGTTGGTTTCTTCAGATTGCTGTGGTTCTGCCGATATGGGCGACATTCGCCAATGTTCAGTCTGCCGCCGCGGCGTTGATCGTTCCTCAGTACAACAGCCTCCCCGGGGCGACTGCACAGCTTTACCTGGACTTCACTGGGACAGACAATTTCGGCCGGTGGGGCGCTTACAATGTGGGAGCCGTTCCAGCCTATGACGTGGATGGCGATCCGACCAGCTTCAGTGGCATTGAACTGTCTTATATCCGCCAGATTTTCATCCGTGTCGCGGAGAAGTTTTCACCGTTCAATATCAATGTGACGACGGTGGACCCGGGGAATCGTGATAACCGTGTGACGGCCCATGTCATGATTGGGGGAGATGGGAGCTGGTATCCCAAAGTCGCAGGCGGAGTGGCATATATAGGAGGATTCTATAACACCAACTCGAATACTGCCTGGGTGTTCCCGGACAACTTGAGCAGTGGCAATCCGAAAACGGTCGCCGAAGCCGTTGCCCATGAAGCAGGACACCTCTTCGGCCTGAGGCATCAGGCGCATTGGGTGCAGAACGCCGATGGAGAGTGGGAGCGACGCCAGGAGTACAGCACCAACAATAACAATCCGCACAAACGCCCAGTGATGGGGTCAAGCTACGGTTCGACTCGGGGTTTGTGGTGGTATGGCACGACCCTCTCGCCCACAACCTATCAGGATGATCTGGCGGTTCTGGCTAACAATAACAATCGATTTGGGTATCGCGAGGATGATCATGGCAATACGCCGGACACCGCTACGCCGCTGACCCTGATGGATGCGTCAGGCATGATTAATGCAGTTGGCGGCGTCATTGAGCGGATGGACGACATGGATCTGTTTTCGTTCATGACCGATTCTGGTGAGGTATCATTCTGGACGGTGCTGGCGGAGTATGGAGCGATGCTGGATTCATCGCTTTGGCTGTACGACAGCGAGGGCAACCTGTTGGAATCGGTTGCAACCGCAAGCCTGGCTGAAACTCTCACAACGACGCTCGAGGCCGGTACTTACTTCGTTGGTGTGTCAGGTGCAGGCAACTACGGAGACCTGGGTCAATATACGCTGATGGGGCAGATCGTGCCGCTGGTCTCGATCCCTGAACCGGCGGCAGTGGGGGTATTGATGTTGCTTGCTTTGGGATTATGTACCCGGCAACGTCTAAGGGCGGATCGACTGTCGATTGACAGGGATGTTGTGAGCCGCTGCTGCTCAGCACAGTAGAGCGCGCCGATCCGACACTCCTACGCGGTATGTAATCCCTCGGGCAGGCGAAGATTATCGTCTTGCCAGGACTTCGGTCCTCGTTGTCGTTACAGGAGCGAGGGTGGGAGTCTCCGCCTTTTCCGCAAGCATTTTGCGATACTGTGCAGGTGTCATTCCTTCATAACGTTCGAAAACGATACGCAGTCGACGGGCATCGCTGAACCCACACTCAGCGGCGATGCGAGCGAGCTTCATCTTCTCAGGACGGGCGAGCAGTTCCTTGGCTTTGGCGATCCGCGTTCGGCAGAGGAAATCATGCGGTGTACAGCCCAGTGAACGCTTGAATCCCAATTCCAGCGATCGCCGGGAGGTAGCTGCCTCCTGCAGCAGCTGCTCCACGCCAAACACCTCGTTGATATGCTCATGCACGTATTGGATGGCTGTTGCCACGCCAGGATGATCGACAATCAGTACGTCGCTGCTGCGTCGCTTCACCACGCCAGCGGGGTCGATCAGCCGTTCTTTATCAACGGTCCGGCCATTGAGCATCGCGTCGAGAGTGGCAGCGCTTTCGACGCCGATACGATACCAGTCGCAGTCAATGCTGCTGAGTTGCGGGTCGCTGAACTCGCATGTGACCATGTCATTGTCGACGCCGATGACACCAACATCGTCGGGTACGCGACGACCGAGACGCTGGCAGGAGTCAATCAACATGCGAGCGCGCATATCGTTGGCTGCGAGGATGCCGACAGGCCCTTCAAGCGTGCTGACCCACTGGTCCAGTTTTTCCATTTCATCCCGCCAGGGATGCGAGACTCCCAGCGAGTTACGGGACAGATGAACCGAGGCTGCGCGCCCGAACTCTGCCAACCGGCGCAGGAATCCTTCACCGCGGTCGTGAGCGTATCGGACATTGTGCAGTCCGTAATACCCGAAACGCGGGAAACCGCACGCCAGCAGGTGATCGGCTGCGAGCTGGCCGACTTTGACGTTGTTGACCATGACGCGGGGCACACCCGGATCCCGCATCGCACCCGCGAACGTGACGACGGGTATGCCCAGCTCCTGGGCTGCGCGGGCATCGGCAGGCGTCAGGATGATGGTAATCACGCCGTCACCGCGCCAGCCGCGGAGACTCTGGATCGGCAGGGTGACTGTTTCAGGATTGCTGGTGAAGATCCACGAACAGTTGGCTCGGGCATAATCGGTAATACCGCGCACCAAGGGTTGAAGGTGCGCGATGCCGATGGGAAAGGCCAGCGCAATATGACGAGCCTGCTTAGAAGAGGATCGCTTCATAAGGTAATTCCCATGATCTGAAGTGCCCGGGAGCCTGCTCGCAAACGGGTCGATTTTTCACAAATATGACCTGTTCATAGTAAGTGGGTTCGTATAGCGACGTCAACATCATTCTCCTGGATCAGCAGAGCAGTCTCTGCGGCATGATTCCGTAATAAGTGGGCATTCTGGGGGATTTTTTGCCTTATAGGCCATAACCTTATCTTAGAACCCCGGGTTTCGGTGGGTTGCGCAAAAGGGTCGATCTGTTACGCAATATGGGCCTTGTGCGTTTTGGCGGAGAAGAGGATGATCCTTCAGACGGACTCACTTTTTGCCGCCTATTGCGTGGTCGCTCATTTCGTTCGCTGGACTGCATCATGAAATATCTGAAGAACATCGCCATCTTGTGGATTCTCGGAAGCCTCTTGATGCCCATCGCCCGGGCTGCGGGCGATCTCGAACCGCTGCTGGTGGAACAGGCGGGCGAAGGGGATGTTGCTCTGGTCGATGCTCAGACGCTGGCGGGCATCTATGTGGATGCTAAAGAAGTTGATCTGCCGCGCATCGCCGCGGGCTTGCTGGCAGATGATATTGAGCGCGTTACCGGCCGCCGGCCCCGTGTTACCCATGACGCTACCCGCGTGGGAGAGGTTGCCATCCTCATCGGAACGGTCGGGCAAAGTCCCGTCATCGATCGGCTGATTGAATCGGGCAAACTCGATGCAGCCGACATCGCCGGCACTTGGGAACAATTTGTCATCCAAACCGTGGATCAACCGGTCGACGGTGTTGCTCGCGCAGTTGTCATCGCCGGTAGCGATCGTCGAGGCACCGCTTTTGGAGTGGTTGAACTGTCTGAACAGATGGGTGTCTCACCTTGGTACTGGTGGGCCGATGTGCCCCCGCAGCAACGCAAGCAGGTGATTGTCAAATCCGGAACGTACCGTTCCAAGCCACCCACCGTTCGATATCGCGGAATTTTCATCAATGACGAAGACTGGGGTCTTCAACCGTGGGCAGCCAAGACCTTTGATCCCGAATTCGGCGACATCGGCCCGAAGACCTACGAAAAGGTGTTCGAATTGCTGATCCGCCTCAAGGGCAATTACCTCTGGCCGGCGATGCACAAGTGCACCGTCGAGTTTGGTGCGGTTGATGAAAATATTATCCTCGCACACCAGTGGGGCATCGTCATGGGGGCTGCTCACTGTGAGCCGCTGAATCGCAACAACGTCTGGTGGCATAAGGACGGCAAGGGCGAATGGCGCTATGACACCAATCGCGAGAACATGCTCAAGTACTGGGAGGAATGGGCAGCAAAGCGGGGTAAGTACGATGCGGTCTGGACAATTGGAATGCGTGGCATTCACGACACCGGCATGGCTGGGCCGGAAGATATCGGCGAGCAGGTGAAACTGCTTGAGCAGGCGATTGCCGACCAGCGTGAGCTGCTGCGAAAGTATGTAAACGAGAACGTGGAAGAGGTTCCGCAGGTCTTCGTCCCATACAAGGAAGCGCTGACGCATTACCAGAACGGGTTGAAGCTGCCGGATGATGTCACGATCCTCTGGTCAGAAGATAACTATGGCTATCTGCGCCAGCTGTCCACGCCGGAAGAGCAGCAGCGCAGCGGAGGATCGGGTGTTTATTACCACATCAGTTACCTGGGATGGCCGCGGCCATATCTGTGGCTGAACACCACACCTCCGTCGCTGATCTGGACCGAGATGAGCCGGGCACTGGACTTCAAAGCCGATCGCATCTGGATCCTGAACGTCGGCGACATTAAGCCCGGTGAACTGGGAACCGAGTTCTGGTTGCGCATGGCGTGGGACGCCGAACGGTATGGTCCGGATGCCCAGAGAGTTTTTCTGCGGCAGTGGGCTGAGCGTGACTTTGGCCCGGAGCATGCCGAAGAGATCGCCGCCATCATGGATGAGTTCTATCAGCTTGGTTTCCAGCGCAAGCCCGAGCTGATGGACCCGGAAATCTTCAGTCCT
>CAZSJB010000061.1:0-3239 GCA_964606625.1 uncultured Tepidisphaeraceae bacterium
CCGCGGGCTGCGCACGTCACCAGTGGTGGGGCGAGAACTGGTTTACCAGTATGTGTCGGGAACCGGCATCGTGGCGATCGACAAGTTGCAGGGCGAGTTTACCCGCAAGCCAATCTGGACACTGTCAGAAGGTGTGCAGGTCCTGTCCGAAGACGCCGAACGTGTCTATATCGCGACCAATCAGCATCGGATTGTGGCAGTGAACAAGGCTGATGGCAAGGTTGTCTTCCAGTCTGAGCGCGACGACTTCCGTACCTTCGCCACGAACCAGCTGGACAGCACGATCTATGCAGCCACGCCTGAAGGCCACCTCTACGCGATTCGTCCGGTCCTGACGCCGGGGCAGATCGGGGAATTGGTGCTGCTGGAAACCCGCGTTGGCAGTCTTGCCGCCGCGAACTGATGAGTGGATGAGCCTGCGATCAGGCCTGTTTCCCGGCGGCTGAGGCGTTGTAGAGCATGATCAGCCCCAGCGATAGAGCGGACAGCGCCACAACGGCGGCTGTCGCGTGGCTCAGGTTTCCCTGTTCATAGTCGGCATAGATGGAGATTGGCAGGGTCAGCCGGCCCGGCTGCCATCCATAGACCATCACCGTTGCGCCGAACTCTCCCAGCGCCCGCGCAAATGCCAGCACCAGCCCGCTGATCAGGCCACGGCACGCCAGAGGCACGCTGACGTGCCAGAATGTCTGCAGGCGATTGGCGCCCATCAGCCGGGCGATGTCTTCCAGCTCCCGTTCGACCGATGCGAACCCGGTCTTGGCGGGCAGGTACAACATCGGCAGGGCAACGATCGCCGCTGCCATCACCGCTCCCTCGAATCGAAAGACGATCGAGTACCCGCCCAGCAATGGGGACAGCCATCCCCGCGCCCCGAACGTCATCAGGAGGATATATCCCAGCACCGTGGGCGGCAGGACCATAGGAAGCAGGATCAATCCTTCAGCCAAGCTTTTGCCGGGAAAGTCGCGGCGTGCCAGCGCAAATGCCAACGGAATTCCCAGTGCGCAAGCAACCAAGGTCGCCGTCAGGGCGATTCGCAGCGACAACCATAAAGCCGGCCACAAATCGGTCACTGCTCCGCTGCTTTCGAATGGGTGTCGTCGATGACGGCGAAACCTTTATTGACCAGCACCGCACGAGCTGCCTGTGATTCAGCCAGGTAGGTCTGGAAGCGCCGAGCAGATTCGGCCTTCTCGCTGCTACTGACGACGACACTGGGGTAGACCACCGGTTTGTGCAGGGCCGCATCGGCTTGGGTAATGATGCGCACCTGGTCGCCGGATTGGCGGGCATCAGTGGCATAAACGATTGCGGCTGACACTTCACCCCGTTCGACATACGCCAGCACTTGGCGGACGTTTTTCCCATAGACCAGCTTGCCGGCGATGCCGTCGACGAGGTCAAGTGCGTTGAGAATCTGCATGGCGTATTGTCCGGCAGGAACAGTTGTCGGCTCGCCGATGGCGATCCGTCGCACTGAGGGGTGGGCCAGCGCCGCAAATCCGTCCGGCGGATCGGCTGCATCCGTCGGGGCGATCAGCACCAGCCTGTTGCCTGCGATATTGCGGCGGGTGGCGGGATCCGCCAAGCCCGCTTCAATGACATCCTCCACCTGCTTCGTTGCTGCGGAAACAAACAGATCGATCGGTGCGCCGCTTTTGATCTGGGCGGCAATTTGCCCGGATGAGCCAAAAATGAACTCGATGCGGTCGCCTCCTGTGGCTTCATACTGCTGAGCAATTTCCCCCAGGGTATCGCGAAGACTGATGGCGGCTCCTACGCGAATGGTCTGTGCTGAAGCAGGGCTAACCATCACCAGCAATAGCATCAGCCGAAGGAAAATCATCACAATTTTCCATCATATCGGGCTGAAGGGTACTAGATCAACACGGGGGATGGCATCGGTTTTGCCAGCGTAAAGGGTCGCCGTCGGATGTTCGTCGGCACAGTCGCTTCAATCGAAAGGAGTCTTTCCATGCGGACCATGACATCGCCACAACATCGCGAAGGCCGCGTTGCTTACGAGATCGAACAGCAGACCGCTAAACTGCCTTCGGATACGTTCCTGTGGATGGCAGGCGGATCCATCGCAGCGTCGCTGACGCTGAAGATGATGGGGCGTCCGCACGATGCTCTGTTTGTCGGACAGTGGGCCCCGACGTTTCTCATCCTGGGGTTGTATAACAAGCTCGTGAAGGTCGCAGGATCTGATTGATCGCTGGATCAATTGCGTAGAACCGCGGATGCAGGAGTGCGGGTCACTCCCGCATCCGCGGTTCAGCTTTCATGCTGCTTGTTTAGAAAACTTCGTCGTCCCAATTTCCTTCACTGGAATCGAAGGGGGGAGTATCCGGTAATCCGCGCGTGATAAGCCGGAGGGTTGGGTTATCGATATCCGGCCAAGTGGCGATCTCCGTCAACGGGATACCCCGCGCTTCTGCCTCCTGGCGCAGTTGAGGATACTGCTCTGATACAGCGATCACAGGCGCAGGATACTGGGTTAACACGGCTACCGCATCTTCCACGGACAGCATCGGATTCGCAGATTCCATGTAAAACTGAAAGGCGAACGGGGCATCGATGGAGTAAAGGGGGGTGTTGTGATCGAGATGCGGGCGCACCTCCCGGGCAAGCTGTCGCATCTCCACAGACAAAGCGATGCGGTGGTTTTGTGTTCCGCGTATCTCCTGATACACCGCCAGGAATAGCCCAGCTGCGACGGTCGCGCCAAACCCGATACGCCGCCACATGGGGATCGTGATGCTGCTGAAGATCCGCACCGCTTCGCGCGCCGCGATCCACCCAGCCGGCGCCAGCAGAGGGGTGAGCAGATCTGCCCGCTGATGCGTCGCCAGGGAAAACAGCGTCAACCCACCCACAAACCAGTAAAAGCTGAATCGCAGGAATCGCCGGTGCTGTGGATCAGCAGGGGGGTGTTTCCAGATTCGCCACAGCCCAATCCCTGTCAGGATGGACCACGGAAGGGCATCGGCTGTGAAATAGAGGGCTGGCTTGAGCAGCCGTGTCAGATTCCAGATCGAGTCTTTGCCCACTGCCTGGTTGATCAACTCGTCTCGCAGCATCTTGTCGGTCAACGCCGACTGCGCTGACAACCAGGCCAAACCAAACCATCCCAGCGCGATCAGCAGGAATAGGCCAACACCCATCCAGTGATTGCCTCGTAGCCGCAACGTGTCGTTGTCGCCAGTGTATCGTTCCCAGGCGATGACCATCAA
>CAZSJB010000061.1:3249-7516 GCA_964606625.1 uncultured Tepidisphaeraceae bacterium
TCAATCCCATCGCCACCAGTACGAGCGCCAGCGGACCCTTGGTCAGCACGGCGGCTGCCATGATCAGCCAGAAGGGCGTCCATCCCCGGCCGGTTTCGCAGGCGCGAAGGGCAACGATCGCTCCAGCGGTCACCAGAAATGCGAACAGCATGTCCAGCCGCGAGATCGCGATCAACTTCATCGCCAGGGGCGACAACAGCACAAACCATCCCGCCAATGCACCCGTCAGCGCGTCAAACCGTCGGCGCCCTTCGAGGGCAACTAGAATCGCCAATCCCGCCGTCGCGGCGGCAGCCGGCAGGGTAAGCGTGAACCGGTTGATCCCGCCGAACAGCACCGCACATCCCGCCGCCAGCCACGTGTACAACGGCGGCTTGGAGGTGATCTCGCCGTGCAGGTCATACTGGATCAGCCAGTTGCCATGCCAGACCGCGTCCATCACATACGCAGCCGTGCGATGCTGTGCGCGGCTCATCACATCGACAGGGCCCAGCAATGAAATGATGTACAGAATCACCGCGGCTGTGAGCAGGGCAGCCGACGTCCGCCATAAACTAGAAGCAGGCATTTGCTCCATCACACCGCAATATGCAGATCATCCGGAGGGTAGGGAGCGGCGACCCGATTCACCTGGAGTGTAGGTCAGGCGTTCAAGGCTTGGGTAGCAGTAAGCTGGTTCTGCGCGCTCCACCCATGAAAAACAGCAGAACCGCATCATACTCCACTTTCTGCGCTTCGCAAAAACCGCGTCAGCAGCGGCTGAATGCGGTCATGCAGGGCGGCATTGGCGTAGCCCGCCCACGCGAGCGGGGTGGTGGTGTTCAGCGGACCATCCAGCGGATTGCCCAATCCATCAGTCAGGATCACACCTGCTTCCTCAGCGATCAGCGCGGTCGCGCAGTCATACGGATGACAGCACAATCCTGTGGGCTGATTCTGCATCTGATAGAACAGCGGGCGCAGATCGCAGTTGAAGCGGTCATGGCCTACGATCAGCTCGTAGAACTGACCTCCCGTGGAGATGTATTGGTCGTCAAATACGGTAGCACGGGTGACATCGGCTGCCCCGATCAACTCGGAAACCAGGTATTCCATCAGCCGCGCTGCCAGTACTTTCGTTCCGGGAAAGAAGTTAGAAACCCCGGCAAATCCGTGATCGATGCCGTTGGAGGTCGAGGGGGTGATCTTCAGCGGCTGGGCTTCACCATTCGTCAGCGACTCGCGCACGCCGTGGGCGCCTTGTCCCTTGATGGCCCACAGTACATCGGCATATCCCATCTTGCTGGTGGGCAGTTCGGTCATGACTGCCACTTCGATGTCCCGCAGTCGTGTCGCCGCACCCTTGTTGGGGGCTGCGCCCGCCAGCGTCCACGCCGGTCGCTTGTCATACATGATCCCGCGCGTTCCATCGATTGGATCGACGATCAGGCGAATCGGAGCTTGCTCCTGCTTCGCGCCTTCGGGAAAGACCCGCCACTCCACCTCATTGCCCGATTCGTCCAGCAATCCTTCGGCAACGAGGACGATCGGGTGCTTCCTGGCCCATTCCTTGCAGAACGCCTCCAGGAGCGGCTCCACCTCGGTGTCGATGCGATAGATCGTGTCCGCCGACGTGGCGTGGGAGACCTCGTGCAGGTCCGCTGATTGGCGCGAGCGGATCAGAGTGTCGCGGACGATCCGCTGGAACTCGCGCAGCCGTGAAACGATGTCAGGAGGATTGGGGAGCATGAGATTGGTCCAAGCCACGTGATCGGTATTCTATGCGCCGTGGCCCAAGGGTCACGCCCTGGGGTGAAAACGCTTGTGAACCGCCTTGAGACGGTCCTGATCGACGTGCGTGTAAATTTGCGTCGTGCTGATGTCAGAATGCCCCAGCAACTCCTGGACAACGCGCAGATCTGCACCGCCACTGATCAGGTGCGTAGCAAAGCAATGGCGCAGCGTATGCGGGGAGACTTCCTTGAACAGGCCGCTGCTGCGTCCATATTTCTCGACCAGCATCCACAGGCTGATGCGGTCCATCGGTTTGCCTGTGCGAGAGAGGAACAGCAGATCGCTGGGCGTCCGTACGAGCCTGGGGCGGCAATCGCTCAGGTATCGTTCGATGGCCTCAGCCGCGGCGCGACCCATAGGGACGACGCGCTCCTTGGCGCCCTTGCCGAAGACGCGCACACAACCAACCTGGAGGTTTGTGTCGTTGAGCTTCAGATCACACAGTTCGCTGGCTCGCAGGCCGCAGGCGTACAGCAGTTCAAGGATCGCGACATCGCGCGCAAACAAGGGAGACTTGGGATTGGGTGCAGCGATCAGCCGCGCTACCTGATCGCGGCTGAGCACCTTGGGCAGATCGCGTTCGGGCTTGGGGCGCTCGAGCTGGCGGAGAATCGGCTCGGTGTCGTAGCCTTCACCCTCCAGGAACCGCAGGAAAACTCGGATTGCTGCCAGGCGGCGAGCGACGGTCTTGGTTGACTGGCCGTGGCGCGTCTGGGATTGCAGATACAAACGATAGTCATCGACGTCCGCGTCAAGCAGGGACTTGCCACGTTCGCTGAAGAAGTCGGCAATGTTTTCCAGATCTCTGCGGTAAGCGTGGAGGGTGTTTTCTGCCAGGCCGCGCTCAGACGCCAGATGTAGAAGGAAGCTCCGAACGATCGGCTGATCGCTTCGGGTGTCGAGAGGGGATCGTGAGTTGGACGATGGCGTCATGCATCTCTCCGATCCTGCGGACCGGTGCGGTCTGGCCCAGAGCCTGGGATTCAGCCTGTCGGATGCGCCGTTCCACGAGGCGCTCGAGGTATACCGTGCATTCGGTATATCGGTCAAAGCAATAGGTGAGCGCTTGATCCAGGTGCTCGAGGTTTAAGTGCCGCGAACATCGCTGATCGGGGCGGTTCAGAAACGGACAATGGTGGGGGCCTCTACACATACAACCAACCGGCATGGCGGCGTGAGACTACCACCGTTGCCAGTCCCCTACATCGGCACCCGGGGGCTTGCAGCGTGAACAATAACTATGACGGGCCATCGGCAGGAAGGAGGGCAGTGGTTTCGGTACCCTGTTCGGGGGCGGGCGGGTTGCGCCACTTCTGAAACCAGTCGCTCTGGTAGATCGCAGGCATCCAGTTGGCAAGCAATAGCCCGATAATCAGCACGATCAGCAGGAACTGCAGCGTCGCAGTCAACATAACCCTTGCCAATCGCTTGAATCTGTCCACGCCAACATGTTTGCCGGCGACGGCAGGGCTGTCAAACCGCATCCCCACCCGGCCAGTCGCCGTGGGAGGGCGCTTATCAAGTCATCGCCTGGGCGATAGCAACACACTGCCGCAGCAGGGGTTCTACCTCGTCCAGCTTGAGCATGGTTGCGGCATCGCTTTTGGCGGATCGGGGATCCGGATGGCATTCCAGGAACAGCCCCTTCACCACGCCCGTGGCGATTGCGGCACGCGCCAGCAGGGGGGAAAACTGCGGATTGCCGCCCGACTGAGTGCCCAGGCCGGCTGGTTGCTGGGTGCTGTGGGTGATGTCGAAGACCACCGGGCAACCGGTGTCCGCCATCACCGACAGGCCGGTGAAGTCATTGACCAGCCGGTTATACCCAAAGAACGTTCCCCGCTCGGTCAGCAGGATCCATTCATTACCGGTGGACTTGATCTTTGATACCGCCAGGGCCATCTCCTGGGGACTCATGAACTGTCCCTTCTTGATGTTGACGATCTTGCCCGTACGCCCGCAGGCGAGCAGCAGATCGGTCTGCCTGGCCAGGAACGCGGGTACCTGGAGGATATCGCAGATGGTGGCGGCCTGGGCTGCCTGATGTGGTTCGTGGATGTCGGTCAGTACCGGCACATCCAATTCCTCCCGAATGCGCTTGAGCACCACCAGGCCATCTTCAATGCCCGGTCCGCGGAAGCTGTTGGAACTGGAGCGGTTGGCTTTGTCGAATGAGGCTTTGAAGACATACTGCAATCCCAGTTCCTTGCAGATGCCCTGCATGTGACGAGCGACCTCCAGGCACAGGTCAGCCGACTCGATCACGCACGGTCCGGCGATAACAAAGAAGGGGGATTTATCCAGTTGAAGAAGGTCGTTCATAGGTACCAGCTGACAGCAGGCGGCAGGCAGCGACAACACGATTGAGCCGGCCCTGTCGCGTTACCGGCGGAAACTCATGGTATACAGGCAAGGCTACACCGCCAATGCTGAAGCATCCCTCTTTCATTGGACACCGCTTTACCGACAGCACTGACGATGCGCTCTGCAAGCG
>CAZSJB010000061.1:7526-9913 GCA_964606625.1 uncultured Tepidisphaeraceae bacterium
TAAACAGGAAACCTGGCGATGGATGGCATCACCCGGTGCGCCCGGTGCTGATCAATTGCTGGTTGCCTGAAGCGCTTCACGCTCGACGAAGATCTCCTGGATCGGTTTGCCTTCGCAGTGCTCGGGAATGGGCAGGCCAAGTACATAGCATGCGGTGGCGAAGGTGTCGTAGGTGTCGATCTGGAGTTCACTGAGACGCGTGAGGTCGAATCCGGGGCGTACGCCCGGACCGACAGCGATCCAGGGGATGTGACGGCTGCGCGCGTCGTTGGCGCCGTGCTTACGACCCTGGCCGCCGTGGTCGGCGGAGAGGATGATCAGCGTCGAGTCTGCCAGTTTCAGCTCTTCCACGGCTGCCAGTACCTTGCCTACCGCCTGGTCCGCGTTTTCGATCTGGGCGATCTGTTCGGGTGTGCCCCAGCCGATGCTATGGCCGCGGCTGTCCACCTGTCCCATATGCAGGAACATCACATGCGGTCGATGCTCGCGCAGGAACTGCACGCCCATGTCCGCGACCGCCTGATCGTCATAGCGCTTGCTGCCGCTGACCGCGTGATAGTCCACCGCGCCTTCATCGACGAAGATGATGAACTTCTGCTTGCCCGTGACCAGGGCGGTCGACAGGCCCGCCTGCTTGGCCACTGCGAACAGAGACGGCACGCGAGGCGGATGGCGATTTTCCGGCCCTCGGCCATCGTTGTTCCAGGAAATGCCGTGAGTCTTGATGTGCACACCGGTCAGCATGCTGGTGTGCGAGGGAAGGGTGATGGCTTCGGGGATGGTGCGTGCCCACATGCTGAAGCTGCCGCGTTCGAGCATCGATCGCATGTGGGGGGTGTTGGCACGGAGCAGCAGGTCAGGGCGAAGCCCATCCACGCTGATGATCAAGACCCGTTCGATCTCCGGAACAGGTTTGGACGACTGGGCCTCCTGGGCGCGCACCGCGCCGATCAGGAGAAGCAATACCGCAATAATCGCAACGGACTGAAGGCGTGACATGGCTGCATGTGATACCGAGTCACAGCAAAGATCGCAAACGCCAGGTCAGGATACCGCACATTCCATGGTAGGTTAGTTTAGTAAGGCATCCCGGTGCGTCATCAGGCGGGTGGTAAACCCGGATTCATGGCCGCTTCCAAGCCGGAAGCAACATCATTTTTTGGGAAAGTGATGCAATCTGTTACATCAGCTCCAGACCAGCGTCTGTGGGTTGATCGGTGTGATTCGGCAACGCGCACGGGCGCGATCCAGCAGGGGCCGCAGGTCACGATCCATGGTGGCAGCTTGCGCCTCCAGCCACTGTATCGCCTCATCCACGCGGGCAATGCTGCGGAAACGCGGCTGATCCGCCAGTTGATAGAGGATGAACGCCGTGGTGGTGGTGTCCGCCTCGGTGCGTCGAATGGGCACCAGTGGCCAGGCGCCATTGGTTTTCTGGAGATTGACCAGGTACACCAGCCCACGCTCCAGGCACAGGCCCTCTCCCTGGCCAAGTAACAGTGCCCGTACGCACAGGGCCGTTGTCATCGGATCGCCCCAGCCGCCATCGGGATCCTGTGTTCGCGCCAGCGTCTGCACCAGCCGGGGGTAGAGGGACACATGGGATTGGGCCAGTTCGTCCAGCCGAATCATCGCGGCTGCCGCAGCCGCGGGAATCACCTGGAAGCGTCCTGCCAGACCCATCTCCGGCCGACCGGACAGGATCTCGCCCACCAAGCGATCAAACTGCTTGGCTTTCCATTGCCGTTCAATCTGACGTACCGTGATCATGAGTATCCTTTCCCGTCGTGCTGAACGATCTTTCGTTAGGGTATAGTATGCCTAATAATTATTGGACTGTCAAGAATTTCATTCCCTATCTGTTAGGGGCTTGAGAAATAAGGGGTTGTGCTATGTTAGGGTGGGCTGATGGGGCTTATTCCGCGGGAAAAGATCTGTTTTTCAGAGCTTGGATGAGCTTGGTGCCGGGCCACGCGATCGCGTGGCAGGGGGCGCCGGCCAAGGTCAAAGAGAAACCTGCTGGGGGAGTCTGCATCCCGTTCACCAGCCAGCGGCGAGGCAGATGCCGGAAGGTTTCTCCGAGGCCTCCTGCCACCTTTGCCATGCGGCGAAGGGTCGCACCCGTTTTGGGTATAGAAATCCCCACCCCACCCCGTACAATCAGCACCGTCGTCCATTCATTCTGGCAGACCCACGCACGGAAATAGCACATTGATCCTGAGATTTTTGGCCAAGCTGTATCGGTGTACGCTGGGGAGCGTCTTGTTCGGGGTCGTCCTGCTGATCCTGCTGGCGATGTACATCGCCATTGGGTCGGGATTGGCTGGTGTGCGTGAATACTTCGAGATGAACGAACACCAGTTCTTCACCGCCTGGCCCCTGGTGGT
>CAZSJB010000062.1:0-9847 GCA_964606625.1 uncultured Tepidisphaeraceae bacterium
TCAGCCGTCGCCTGAGCTGATCCAGCCGCAGTCCAAGGCCGAACCGGCTTCGCCGCTGGCGAAGGTGGTTTACCTGCAGGCGGAGGGTGAGGTCACTGAGACCGAGGAAGGCGTCGTCATCATCGAAGGTGAAGAGCGCACCGTTGGACCGGCTGCCCAGCCACAGGCCAATGGCATCCAGGTCGATCAGGATGAAATCGCCGAGCCGGTGGTCGGTGGTGAGTTTGACGGGTTCAATGATCTGCGCGATCCGGTGGAGAAGCGGATCATCCGGATTCCGGTCGATGCCCTGAAGCGAGGCGATCTGCGTTACAACGTCGTGATTCGCCCCAACGACATGATCCTGGTTCCCCAGCCGGCGGTCGGCGAGTACTACATGGGCGGCAATGTGCTGCGTCCGGGCGTTTACAGCCTGACGGGCCGCAACATCACGCTCAAGCAGGCGATCATCTCGGCAGGTATGTTCAACGCTCTGGCGGTACCCAGCCGAACCGAGGTCATCCGTCGCCTGCCCGGCAATCGTGAGGTGTATGCCCGCGTGGATCTGGACAAGATCTTTGCCGGTGAGCAACCGGACCTGTACCTGAAGCCCAACGACGTGGTAAACGTCGGCACCAACGCGGCAGCGCCGTTCATGGCTGCCCTTCGTGGAGCCTTCCGGTTCACCTACGGGTTTGGCTTCCTGTATGACCGCAACTACTACGACCGTGCCTACCGCGACTGATAGGCGGGTTGTCTAAGTAACCCATACACCACCAAGCCCCGGGATCCCCCGGGGCTTGGTGCGTTTATGGCAGCCGGTGTCAACGAAGCAGGGAATACCCACAAGCATCCGCCGATGGAAAGAAGGGGACGTTTTATCGTTTTCTGGCGAAGTGGATGAGGTGTTTTAAGAAGTTGTTATCCGGAGGTGTGAATTCGGGATCTCTTTTCATATGAAATCGGATTCATCAGTCATGTCGCGTGCAACTTTGGTCGAGTTATAGGATGAACCGGATAGAGGGGTTTTCGTAGTAGAAGGCGAGATTTGTTTTCCCCTTTGGCGGTCTAACGGTACACTCTATGTCGGGTGGATGTGCAATCGCCCGAGGGGTCCGATGAGCAGATCTCTCAATAGCATTTCGATCGATTTGTTCCAACGACGGAGGGCGTCCTGAGCGCGATCACACCAGGCTCAACTTTGAGCTCGCCATCAGACGCAGAATTGCAAAACCGGTGGGAACAGCAATACCTGGGCCTTTCGGTTGCCATATGGACTCGGATCGGCATTCTGACGGCACTGTTCGGGATGCTGTTCTGGCCGAACCTGCTGCGTCTGTGGCATAAGACCAATCCCTTCTACGGAGAGGCCAACTGGGCGCACGCAATCGCCGTGCCGCTTATCGGTCTCTACTACCTGTACATCAACGGCGATGAACTATTGAAGCGAAAGGCCGAGCCGCTGGCCATCACCGCCTTCACGCGCAAACGGCTGATCAGTGCCGGATGCTTTGTGGGAGCAGGACTGGTGTTGTATCTGCTGGCGACGCCGCTGAGTGGGGTGTTCTTTGGCCAGGAGGCGATCATTCGTTCCGGAGGCATGGCGTTGGTGCTTCTGGGCATCTTGGGCGGAGCGCTGAACTGGGGAATCGGCACTCTGATTTTTGGCATTGGTCTGTACGCCTATGGCATCTGGCCGGGACAGAACGACTACGTGAAAGACCTGGGCATGGTCATCGCGCTGTTCGGGCTGGTGCTGGCCTTGTGCGGCTGGGACGTGATGAAGGTCACGTGGTTCCCGATCGTATTTCTCATTTGCGCGCTGCCCTGGCCGGGGCTGGTCTATAGCTGGGTTGCCGGGCCGCTACAGGTCATTGCCGCTCGCGTCGCGGTCGAGGTGCTGCAGACCACCGGCGTGGAAGCCTATGTTGCCGGCACCAAGATCTTCATGGTCGGGGAGGGCGGCACGTGGCGCACCTTGAACGTAGCCGAGGCCTGTGCGGGGCTACGTTCGTTGATGACATTTGTCACCTTTGGCGCTGCCATCGCCTTCCTGTCAGCCAGGCCGTTGTGGCAGAAACTGATCATCACCTTCAGTGCCGTTCCCATTGCGATTTTCTGTAACACGATTCGCGTGGCTGGACAGGGACTGCTGGATTATCACGTCAGCCACGAGCTGTCCCAGAACTTTGCCCACCAATTCGTGGGATTGATCATGCTGGTCCCAGCCTTTTTCCTGCTGTTGCTGGTCGGCTGGATTCTGGATCATCTGTTCATTGAAGAGGTGGACAACAAGCACCAGATCACCGCGGCTGCGGCAACGACCCCGGCGGTTATTGCCGTTCCACCGCGACCGGCATCCGGCGCTGCTGCACGCGGTAGTACACCACAGCCCGCGGCATCGAAGACCCCTTCGATCCGAACACCCACGCCGCCGCCCCCAGCGGGGGGATCGTTGCGCCGCCGGCCGGGGGATTCGACGCGTCCCAGGACACAGGAGTAGCCGATGACGCCTGAAGCTTCGACATCCACCGCGCAAGTCTCGTTGGCCCGTCGGCTGTTTCAGCCGCAGTTCATCGTGGCGGGTTTGATCCTGCTCATTGCCGCGGTCAGCCTCAATGGCGCGGTTGCCAAGCTGCAACTGCATTTCCGGAAACAAGCTGTCGATTTAAAGACATATGGACGCGAACTGACCGAGATTCCCATGCGGCTGGGGGAATGGCACATGGTTTCCAAGGACACGCGCTTGAATGAAGACATCGAGCATGTTCTGGGCACGCAGCAGTACATCTTCCGCGATTACGTACATGAGAAGTTTGTGACCGAGGAGCAGATTCGCGAATTGCGGGAGATGGAGGAAGGGCGTCGCGCCTATGAACTGGATCGCCTCCAGCAGCAGCATCCCGAAGCCGTCGTGCGGCTGGCGGTTACCTATTACACCGGTTTGGTCGATACCGTCGCCCATATTCCCGATCGCTGCTATGTCGCCGACGGCTATCAGCCGAAAGTGACGCTTCCGGTCACCTGGGGGGAAGGGGAAAACCAGACCCAGGCCCGGTTCATTACCTTCGAGGATCAGACCAGCCTCGGTAAAATGCCGCGCAACGTCGCTTACTTTTTCTATGTGAACGATAAACAGAAAGCAGACCCCTTGGGCGTGCGAACGGAACTCCAGAACCTGTTCGAGCGTCATGGTTACTATGCGAAGGTTGAGATGATGGTGGCTCGGGCTGATCCCGAAACCGCCCAGCGGACCATGGAGGCGTTCTACGAGGCCGCCCGGCCGGAAGTGCTCAAGTGCCTGCCGGACTGGGAGCGCGTGAAGGCCGACGAGCAGGATGTTCGATAATCCGCGACCGCAAGAATCACAGAGACGACACCAGAGGTATCAATGGCTCGGAAAGTAAACACCCGGTTTCTGATCATCCTGACCCTTGTGGTCGGTGGCGGACTGGTCGGTGTGCTGCTTGCACAGAAACTGCTGAATCGCAAGGATGCCGACACACTGGTCCAGGATGCGGAGATGCACCTGGCTGCGGATCGGCATCAGGATGCTCTGATCAGCATGCAGCGTGCCATCAATGCGCGCCCGGATGATCCGGCGCTGCGCGTCCGGCTGGGGGATATGTTCCTCCACCTGGTGCAGGACGACCGTGGCGCCTGGCCCAAGGTCTTTGGCAGTTGGCACAGTGCGCTCGAGGTCGATCCAAGTTACCTGCCCGCGCTGGAGCGTCTGTTGAAAATCCAGCGCGTTCAGGCTGAAGGCAGCCGGTCCAGCCAGAGTTTCCGCGATCTGCGCGAAACGGCCAGCCGCATTGTCAAGCTCCAGCCTGAGAACTACGAAATTGCCGGCTTGGTCCACCAGGCGGTGATCGAGCCCTGGGTGCGAGGCATTCCTGCGCCCCTGGAGTCCATCGAGGAAGCGGTGGCCGCCCTTGAAGAGCTGATTGAAAAAGATCCCTCCAGCCCGTCGCATCCCTACTGGGTCGCCCAAGCCAAGCTGCATCTGGCGCGCGAGCAGCGGGGCCGCGAACGCACCCGGCTGCGTGATGAAGCCCTCGCGGTGATCGATGCCGCTCTCGAACGACAGCCCGACAATGCTGAGACCTACTGGCGTGCCGGGATGATCCACCAGGCAGCGGCCGCGTTCACCGAGGACAAGGAAGAACGCGAGCAGCAGATCGCTCACAGCAGGACGCTGATCCAGCGCGGCCGTGAGTTGGCGACCGGTGAAGAGCAGCGCTACGTCGAGATCATGACGACCGCCGCGCAGCTTGCGCTTCAGAACCAGGATTTTGACCAGGCGAATGCAATCCTTCAGGAAGTGGCCGATGCCCGCCCGGATGACCAGTTTGTCCGGCTGCACCAGGCCCGGGTGCTGGCGATCACACCCGGCCGTCGCAATGATGCGATTAAGCTCCTGGAGACGCCGGTTCAAAACGAGGAGATCACACCTGAGCGGCTGTTTCGGGATCCTGAGTTAGCAACGCTGCTGCAACTCGTTGAATTGCGGATCAATGCCCTGAGCGACCTGGAGCAGGGCTCCGAGCGCGATGCGGCGATCCAGCGCATCGAAGAAGAATGCGCCCGCATCCAGCACCGTCTGGGCGAGCAGCCGCGCGTTTTGCGGTTGCGCGGAGACTTTGCCCTGGCCAGGGGAGATTTGGTCGAGGCGGTTTCCCTCTATGAGCGTACGCGCGAAGTCGCGCAGCTCGAAGGACAAGCCGGCGAGCCGGAGTTTTATGACATGCTGTTCCGGCTGTCGCGTGCCTATCGACAGCTTGGTCAGACCGGTCAGGCCAAGTCCCTGTTGGAACAGGTTCTGCGGCAGTATCCTGCCCATCTGCCCTCCCGCATCCACTTGACCGAGTTGTTGCTGATGGAGCGGGACTACGCAGCCGCCGAGCGTCAGCTTGAACTGCTGGAAGAGCATGGCGCGACGCCCGAGCAGCTTCGGCTGCTGCGTTTGAACATTGCCTTGGGAAGTGATGACAAGGCGACCAGCGGCGCCATCTTCTCCGAACTGCCTGAAGAAACCCCCGCCCAGATGCGAGCCAAGGCCGATATGGCCCTTCGCATGAACCAGCGGGAGGAGGCAATCCGCCTCCTGGAGGCTGCCCGCCGCATCGACCCAGAATCGGTCAATGTGCGCGTGCTGGCTATGCTGTATGCAGCGGACAAGCAGAACGATAAGGCTCTCCAGGTGATTGAAGAGGGGATTGCCGCCAATCCCAACGACCGTACGCTGGCCGTGATCGCGGAGCAGTTGAGAAACCCCGATCCGGATCGCATCGTCGAGTTCCGCCGCCAGAGTATCAGCGAAATCGCGGATGAGTTTACGCGGGAGCTGCAACTGTTTGACCTGGAACGTGATCAGGGCAACCACGAAGCGGCCCTGACACACCTGAATAATGCCGCCCGGCTTCGTCCGGACGATCTGAACGTGAAAGAGGCGCTGTTCCAGGTGGCGCTTCAGCAGCGCGACTGGGATCGTGCCACTCAGTTGGCGGATGAACTTGCAGCCGCCGATCACGACAAGGCAGGGGGCGCACTGGTTCGGTTCCGGCTGGCCTTGGCACGTGGCGAAAGCGCCCGTGCGGTCGAACTTGCTCGGGAGACGGTCCGTCGGCTGCCGCACTTTGCCCAGAGCTATGTGGCACTGGGGCAGGCCTATGCCGCCCAGGGCCGCTTTGAGGCAGCCATCACCGAGTTCCGCCAGGCACTCGAACGGCAGGGGAGCAATCCTGATGCGCTGCGCGGCATCATCGCCAGTTACTACGCCCTCCAGCAGCCGGACAACGCCCGTCGATACATCGAGCAGGCGCGGCGGCTGCGGCCTAATGATGCGTTCTTCGTCGAAGCCGAGCTGAATCACATGCAGCATTACGGCGATCCGACGCAGGCGCTGCCCGCACGCGAGGCTGCGGTCAAGCGGGATCCGGAGAATCCGCGTGCCCGCCTTGAGCTGGCCCGCCTCTACCGTCAGGCAGCCCGGTATGAAGAAACCGAACGCCAAAACTCCCAGGCGGCTGCCCAGCACCTGCAGCGATCGCAGGCGATCCTGCGAGAGTGCATCGAAAAATGGCCGGATGAGCTTCAGTTCTACACCACACTGGCGGAGGTGCTGGTTGACCTGGATCAGCGTGAAGAAGCTGAAAAGACGCTGAAGGCGCTGGCTGCTCGCGATGCGTGGAAAGATCGGGCTGCACCGCACCAACTGTTGGCTGAGTTCCATGCCCGCCTCGGAAACATACCGCAAGCCGAGTATGAACTGCGCCAGGCGATGATCAAGTCTGATGGCGACATGAGCATCCGCCTGCAGCTTTCCAACTTCCTGTCGCAGATCGGCAAGATCAACGAAGCCTTGGCTGAGCTGGAGTCGGTGCGCGACGATCCGGCCGCCCAGCGACAGCGGGTGGATATCCTGCTGCGTGCCGGCCAGATCGACATGGCGGAAACCGCCCTGAAGGACGCCATCGCAGCCAATCCCCAAGCCCTGGATCTCAAGGCACATCTCGGGCTGATCTACCTGGCAACCGAACGCCTGGATGAGGCGATGGATCTCGCCGGTGAAGTGCTGGCCCGCGAGGGTGAAAACGTTGTGGCACTGCTGACGCGTGGCCGCGTTCGCCTGATCAAGGGTGAGGTGGATGCCGCCATTGCGGATCTCACCAAGGTTGTCGAGATCTCCAGCCAGAACGTGGATGCCCGCGTTGCGCTGGCGGATGCCCGCCGGCAACGCGCGGACTACACCGGCGCCATCCGCGAGATGGAAGAGGCGGTGAAGATTCAGCCCTTGAACAAGTCGCTTCGGCTGCGCCTGTTCCATCTGTATCGCACCGCCCAGCCGTCGCCCCGCTGGATTGATGCTGAACGCCTGCTGCGTGAAACCCGGCAAATGCCGCAGTTTGCGCAGGATCCTGAACTGGCGCTGCTGGAGTCGCAGATGTGGCGCGCCCGTGGGCAACATGCCCGTGCAGTTACCAGCATCGAAGAGGCCATGAAGCTGGCTCCCAATAACGCGGGCCTGCAGAACGAGTACTACCAGACCCTGATCGCCGCCCGGCAGCATCGTCGTGTCCTTGACGAGACGCGCACGCTGGCAGCCGGTGATGAGGCGCCCTTTTGGGTGCACCATGCCCGGGCACTGGCGCACAAGGGCATGGGGGATCGCAGTGCCGCCCTCGGTGAGTTTGAAAAGGCCATCAGCCGTGCCGAAGCGGAACAGAACGGCGCTGCCACAGCCCAGCTCATTCAAAGCCTCGGCCGTGAAATTGGCGTTACCGAGGCCATCCGCCATATCGGCGATCGGATCAATACCGACCCGGCGTGGCAGCTCTTGGCGCTGCAGCTTTACCACGCCAGTGGCGAGTCGGCAGCCGCGGTCGCGCTGCTGGAGCAGATGGATCAGACAGCACTCACCGATGTCCAGCGGGCCCAGTACCTGCGCATGGCGGGCCTCATCTACAGCAGCACCAGGCCGCTGCCCATGGCCAATGAGGCCTACGATGCCTATATCCAGTTGCTGGACCTGAATCCCAATGCGGTTGATGTGCTGAACAACCTGGCGTATCTGCTGGTGGATACCATGCGTCCAGCCCGACCGGAACAGGCAGTAACCTACAGCCAGAAGGCGATGGATCTGCTTGCGCGGGAAGGGCGGATTGAACCGATTATTCAGGACACCCACGGCTGGGTGCTAACGCACCTGCCGGATCGCCTGGATGAGGGCATCAACGTGCTTTCAGCGATCGTGAACCGGGGCGCGGATTTCCCGGATGTTTACTATCACCTGGGGGAGGCGTACCTGAAGAAGGAGTCCGCCGACCTGGCACTTACACAACTTCGGCGTGCACAAGCGGTTATTGCGGATGCCGAGGCGCAGGGCATGCAGCAGTATGATGAGCTGAAACTGCGGGTGGAAGATGCCATTTACCGCGCAGAGGCGCTTGCCCGCCAGAAAGCGGCTTCGGCGCAATAATTTGTAGCAATGGAACTCGGCGGTGCCAGTTGTAGTAATAAGAAAGGGCAAAGCACTGGCCGACAGAGCAATAAATGATTGGCTGGTTGATATTTATAGGGTAAAGTTGCGGTGTTATGGGGAAGACGCCGCCTCTGAACCCGCAGCAGTTGCGAATCGTCCGTCGCGGCGGCGTTCGCGTGCATCAGGAGTAGTTCATCGATGACCACATTGCCTCAAACCACCAGCACCACGCTACGCCTACCACGCGTGCCCAGCGGACAGATGGCACAGTTGCCCCATCAATCGCTGGGGCATGGCGCAATGGCCCAGCCGGCGCCCTTCCAGATGACCGGTGCCGACGTCTGGCGCGTCATCCGAAGCAATATCTGGTTGATCCTGATCAGTGTCCTCGCCTTTGCGATCGGGGGGTACTTCCTCAATCGCTACCTGGCGCAGAACCATCCCCGTTACACGGCGACCGGCGTCATCCAGGTAACGCCGTATTACTACTTCGATCCGAAAAATCCTGTTCCTCAGCTCCCGGATCAGAACACGCTGCTGATCGAACAGCGCACTCAGGCGCAGATGATCACCCAGCCGGCGCTGTTCAGCACCCTGCTGCGCGACAGCGCCCGCGTTCGCGAGACCGAGTGGTATCGCTCCTTCGAAACGACTGAAGAACGCAAGAAAGACCTTGAAGACACCATCCGTGTCAGCCCGATTCCCGACTCGAAGCTGATCACGATCTCGATGACCACCCAGCGACCCGAAGACGCCAGTCTCATCGTCGAGGAGCTGGTCAATCTGCACATCAACAATGAACGTGCCCGCACGCAGGTGGAAAATGAGCGACGCGGTAGCGCCCTCCAGCGTATGCGCCGGGATCTTGAGCTGAAGCGCAACCAGATCCTGACCGAATTGCATGAAAAACAGGTCGAACTGAACCTGTATGGCATGGGCATTCCCGGCGGGTTGAGCCCCAAGGACATGGAGCTGATGGAGATGACCAAGCAGAAGCTCCAGCTCCAAGCGGATCTGGGAGTCGCCCAAAGCCAGTTCGAACAGACCCAGCAGACGCTGGCAGCCGGCCAGGAACCGCCCCTGGTGGATGAGATGATCCGCCAGGATCAGATGATCATGCTCTACCGGCAGCAGATTGATGCGGTGGACCTGGAGATCGGCACACTGACCGGCAGCATGGAAGCCGACAACCCGCGCATCACCGCGTTACAGCGTCGCAAGCAGCATCTTCAGCAGAAGCTGGAGGATCATCGTGCTGAGGTGCGCGCCAGCGCCAAAACGCGGCTGCTGGATCAACTGCGGGCAGCCGTCAGTGCAGCCCAGGTGCAGCTTGAAACCGTCAACGGCCGCATCGAAGAGCTGAAGGCCGAGATGGGCCAGCTCAAGGATGCCCAGCTCCGCTACCTCAAGCTGGTTGAAGAAGAAAAAGAACTTTCAGAACGCATGCGCGAGCTGGAGGCTCAGCTTGTCCAGGTCAGCGAAATGCAGCGGCAGAATGAGCTGACCGGCGTATCCTGGATGACCCGTCCAGAAACGCCCGACCTGATGAGCTTCCCGCGGCTGCCGATCACGATGTCGCTGGCGGTGTTTGCGGGCTTGGCGCTGAGCGTCGGCTTGGCGTTCCTGCGGGAGCTGCTGGATACGTCGGTGCGGTCGCCGCGCGATATCGCCCGCGTCGGCCAGATCAACCTGCTGGGCATGATCAACGACGAAGCCAGCGATCCGCAGACGCAGGGGGCATCTCTGCCGCTGGTGATCGCCCAGGCGCCACATTCGATGATGGCTGAGCAGTTCCGCCAGTTGCGTACACGGCTGCACCATGCCGCGTCGCTGGATACCACGCGCAGCATCCTCGTCACCAGTCCCGGCCCCGAGGATGGCAAG
>CAZSJB010000063.1:0-401 GCA_964606625.1 uncultured Tepidisphaeraceae bacterium
CGCGAGGGGCAACTGGATGTGCTGGTGGCGACGACGGTGATCGAAGTCGGTATTGACGTGCCCAATGCGACGGTGATGGTGATCGACAATGCCGAGCGGTTCGGCTTGTCGCAGTTGCATCAGCTTCGCGGGCGCGTCGGGCGTGGCAGCGAAAAATCGTACTGCCTGCTGATCGCCGATGCGGTCAATGACGCGACGGAGACACGCCTGCAAGCCATGGTACGCACCAGCGATGGGTTCGAGATCGCCGAAATGGACCTGCAACTACGCGGACCGGGTGAGTTCTTCGGCACACGTCAGCATGGCCTGCCGGAGTTCAAGCTGGCGGATGTGACACAGGAGATGGATCTCCTGCGTGTCGCCCGCGACGAAGCCATCGCCCTGCTTCAACAGGATCCGAA
>CAZSJB010000063.1:411-9788 GCA_964606625.1 uncultured Tepidisphaeraceae bacterium
GGGTGAAACGCTAGGCCTGGCAGTGATCGGCTGATGAACTTAATGTGGCATGGGCCACCAGCTCATGTCTTTATCCATTGGGAATTTACGGACTGGTAGTCCGTGCTGCGAACCAAAGAGCAGGAGTTGCGATGATCCGCGTGATGCTGATGTTGAGTGTGCTGCTGGTAATCGGCTGTGAAAAGGAAATCCGTGAGGCCCGTACGCCTGCGGATCTCGACCACAAAGCCATTGCACAGATGCAGGCTGAATAGCGTCCGCAGCTTGGCGAGGGGTCGCACGCAAAGAGATCCACGGGACGACGCACGGCTGATCGCGGCAGGCAGTTAGCCTGCTGTACGCGCGCATGAGAAACTGATCTGCCTAATCACCACTTTTCGTTTTCTACACCACAGCCGCTGTCTGCTGGACGACCTGCGTCAAGGGTTCGAGATATTGTGCGCCATAGCCACGGACGCGGTTGATCAGCTCGTACATCTGGTAGATGGGCTTGCGGATGCGGTGGTAATCGCCGTCGAGCTTGTGCCGTTCCTGATAGGCCTTCATGAAAGCAGGAGTGACTGTCTTGAACAGCTCCAGGTAGGCGATCTCGCTTTCACTATGGGCAAACTTGCAGTTGGGATCGAGCACGGCTGAAACGCGCCAGCAGCCGTTTTCATCAGGTTTACACAGGATATTCGTCGCCCACATATCTCCATGCACCAGGCGCGGGCGATCATCATGAGCCAAAAGCGTTTCAAGCTTTTTATGCACCTTGCTGATCTGCTTGCGGATCTTCACCGGCAGTGAAGCATGCTTTTCGGCTTCCTTCCAGATTTCATCGTAGACGTCCCGATAAAACTGCGGCCAGCTCGTATAGGTTTTGTCCTTCCCGTCCGTGACACGGCCGTACAGCTCAGCCGAATGCTCATGCATACGCAGCACCAGCTCCGCCAAATGCGTCTGGAGCGCATCATACTGCTCGGGCGTGCACTGCTGCTTCGCCTCATTCAGATTGACGCCCTCGACATACTCCATCAGCAGATAGCTGTCGGGATTGTCGAGGCTGGCGAGGTTAACGCTGTAGACCTGTGGAGTGGGAATCCCGATGCGGCGAAGGACATT
The DNA here is from genome assembly GCA_964606625.1 of uncultured Tepidisphaeraceae bacterium. Classification (GTDB taxonomy): domain Bacteria; phylum Planctomycetota; class Phycisphaerae; order Tepidisphaerales; family Tepidisphaeraceae; genus CALEKX01. The sequence goes on from CAZSJB010000063.1 coordinate 1,516, forward strand.
GAGCTGATGGGCCTCGGATGCGTAACGACGATTCACGCGGTGAGGAGAGATTTTAACAACAGCCCTGTCACCGGCTTCGGTGGTGATGCAGAGGGTGGTGTTGATGCATCCACCAACAAGCGGCTTGACTTCTTTCAGCTCCACCGGAGTGCCGGTCCAGTCCTGCATGATCCGGCGGAGCACCTGCCATGAGATATCGATATCGCCCATGGTGTCTGTTTCATTGTTACATTCGAATCGTGCGTAGACAACCTCAAACCGGATAATCGCATCCGGGAACTATGCAGCCCTGGAACAAACGCCTGGGCATTAATCTGCAATTATTCTGACGGGATATCGGTCCCCGTGCGCTCATACTCGCGGCGACGATAGTCATAGAGATCCCCCCAGGTCCAGTAGAAACGGACATGATAAATCTCTTCGGACACCCGGCTCCAGGATTCACCCAGCATCTCCCCGATGGGATCAGCGGCCTGATCCGGCGTGGGATCGAGATCCAGCTGTTCCCAGACAATAATCCGGGTGGCATCCGGATGCTGCCGGAGCGTCCGGCGGATGTATTGCGGTTTGGCGGAGGCCCGCAGGTTGTACATGCGCCGCATGTTGCTGCGGACAATCTGCTCAAAGCGATCGACCTCCGGGTTCCCCAGGCTGAGGTAATATCCTCCCCCGAAGTTGAAGATGTGGGCCGTCCCCGGAGCGCCGGTGAAAAAGACATGCTCGGTGACGCGCATGGGCGCCACAAAGGTCAGCGTGGTGTCATCGGACTGATCCGCACGCACATCCGCCGCTACCCGATCCACAGGCGGTTCGTTGCCGACAAACACACGGGCATAGGCCTGCGCGAGATTGATCCCCAGGACCACAGCGATCGCGATATACCGCAACGGCCGTGTCGGCAGCCGCGTCAGCAGCGTTGCGACCGCCAGCCCAATGGCTGGCCATACGAATCCGAGATACCGCGGCATCCAGACCGATCCATCCAGCCGGTCCTCACGAAACTGTCCGATGATCTCAGCTGTCAGGTAACACGCCCCCCAGATGCCCGCGACAACTCCCAATGCCCACAGACTGCGTACCATGCGCTCGCGTAGCGTCTGTCCGCAGAAATACCACAGCAATGTCGGGATCACGATCAGCACCGCCATCAGCACGCGCGGCGCGGTGAACATCCCACCCCACTCCTTCAGGATGGCCAGCGGATCCGGTTCGTTGATCCGTATTCCTGCGATCAGCAGCAGGATCAACAGCGCCATCCCGACAGCAGCAGACAAAGCAGGCGGAATATACCGCCACAGCAACGTCATTGCCCCCACCAGCACCATGGCGGATACCACGAAAAACGCTCGCGTTTCCAGGATGCGCAGCGCGATTGTCTGCCAGGTATTATCGCCTGAACGCGGCTGAGGGCGTAGCCACGGCTCGTTAACCCATTTCCATGCTGTTTGCACCCATTCAGCCGGATGCACACGCTCGGGCAGTGACAACCAGTAGACCGCGAACATCGGAAGGATCAACCACAATCCCACCCACAGCATTCCCCGCCACCACGGCTGAGCAGGTGGATCGTTGCTCCGCGCCCCACGTAACCTGGCGGTCCACGGCAACGCTCCCAGCGCCAGGATCAGGAACACCACGAAAACGACCACCACGGCCGTGTCATAAAGCCACTCCGGCACGCGCCCGCGCGCGTTCTCGGGAATCCAACCGTATCCAGTCAGGTAGGCGGATGTGCTGTCCAGCGCAAGCTCCGTGGCGCTCAGGCCGGTGTTGCGGTGTTCCACCCAGTCGATCCCGGTCGAGCGCCAGCCGTGTTGTTCAATGCGCTCAATAAACGGATTGAATCCGATGTAATAACCAACAGGGCCTGCCAGGATCACCACCAATCCCAACAGGAACAATGGCCCCTGCACCCAGTGAGCCCGCCGCTGCGTCAGCAGCAAGAACGGCTGAAGCGCCAGCGGCGCCAATCCCGTGAGGTGCAGCCCGCCAGCTGCCAGACCTGCGGCGATCCAGGCCAACCATGCAGCAACCGTGCGCGTGCGCAACCACCACAGGAAACATCCCATGTTCAGTGCAATCGCCAGCCACAGCGGCATGTACATCTTCGCATCGCGCGAATAGACGAACATGTACGCCGAGGTGGCTGTAAACAATGCGCACATCAGCGATGCCCGCCGCGTCAACAGTTGACGCGCCAGAAAATACATCGCCGGAATCATCAGCGTCCCGCAAATCGATGGAAACAGGCGCAGGTAGAACGGCTCGAGTTCGCGCCACTGCCCAATCAACCACAGCGCCTGATAGTGCAGCGGCATAAAGCGGGTAGTGCCCAGGGTCCTCAGCAAATTCTCATAACTACTGAACGTCCGGGCATAGGTCATGATCTCATCGCCCCAGATCGATGGCCGATCCAGGTACGCGAACCGGATCGCACCGCCCAGGAGCGTGATGACTGCCAGTGCCACCCAATGCCACCACGGCGTGGGCGTCGCCAACGCATCTTTTGATCCGGATGACGCCCTGGCTGCCGGCGCATAGCGCCACGCCCCCAGCCGGGCTTCCGGTGGAGAATCTGCAAATAACGGACCTTGTCCGGCAATCCCTGACTTCATGCCCACCCATATGTAGCCGCGCCAGCTTAAAAAGTTGAATCGAACCTGCCGCGGCTTAACCGCATCTGTCTATCCTTCAAGATCCTGGCTGGAATCAGTTTTTCTCCCCCTCCTGGGAACGCGTCACAGGTGGTTTGATGGCTGCATCCTTCGCCTGGCGAGTTTGCTGACCAACGGCTTTGAGAGTGATGTCGTCAAACATCACCAGCCCTGGCCGCAGGTAGACGTAGAGATCGATGCGAAGGTACTCGACGGGAAAGGCCACATGCTGTGGATTCAGTTCATCGATGCGGGTCACCCACTTCCCATCCGTGCCAGCGGACGGCGGCACTTGGCGCCGGTAAATCTCTCGCTCAACGCGTTCGCCCTGCGGGCCTTCCACCAAAGTGTATCCCTTGACAAACATCCGTAGTTGCGGCCCGTCGCTCTTATAACGGAAGCTCAAGCGATAACGGGTATCGGGTTCGATTTTGATGGGATCGGACAGCACTGCCAAGCCATTGGTTTCGGCAGCCTCGCGTGACATCCGCATCACCAGGACGCGGCTGCCGTCGATTTCGGTAATGACCGCATCATCCGGGATCGGCAGACGATTACTCACCGCGACTGGCCGGCGAATTGACCGGTAGATAAAAGTCCAATTGCCTTCTTGTTCAAACCCCGGATTGGCGACCAGGTTCGGATTGGTTTGCCACAGCCGCTCCGCTGTCGCATCCCGCTGGACAGCCTGCTCGCTGGAATGCTCAAACTTCCGCATTTCCGGCAGGGCCTCAAGCACCTGCTCGGAAACAAATCGCATATCCGTCGGCTGGACGATGATGCGTTTGAGCTCATGCGGATGGGGATCCAACTGCATCAGATCAAACAGCCGGATGCGTAATTCAGTTCCTCCGGGGGTGTTGGACAACTCGCCCCAGATAAAGATCTCGGCATCGACCAGCTCAGCCAGCTTTTTCACGCGATCGAGTTCTGTGGTGAACGTCACCTCCGGCTGACCGACAAGAACGTCCGCCATGGTGTAGCCGTCGATGACCTCGTAAGAACCCTCACGGTCAAGCTTGGTGCGTAGTGAGAATCCCACCTTGGTGCGCAGTTCCTCGGAAGCATCGCCCCCCAGTGGAAAGATAGCCACTTTCGGCTTTTCGGCAGCCACCTCCGCCCTGATATTTCCAACCAGGATCATGAGCCCCAGCAAAAGGCAGCCGGCTACCACTTTTTTCACCATGTCCAGCTCCCAAGACGAAATCGCATAGCAATAGGATGCTTTCATCCGATTAGTTTGACAATCCGTTCGAAGATTAGAAGATCATCCCAGTGCCGGGAACAACCGTTTGAAACGATTTCTGCTGGCGCCGGAAGAGTGCTTTTATGAACAGTCCTACCCCTTCATCAGCGCGTCGTTTTCCGTTGTCATTGCCTCAAACTATCGGTTTGTTGATCGCCATTGCCGGATTCTGCCTGCCGTTCATGGTGCAGTTTGAGGGCTTGTCGCCGGCTGGCCATCGCATGTTTGCGATCTTTTTGCTCGCGATCATCCTCTGGATCAGCGAGGCCGTTCCCATGCATGCGACAGCCGTTCTGATCATCATGCTCGAGATTCTGATGCTCAGCCGCCAGGCGCCGGCAGCCATGATATCGGGCATCGAATCCGATGCCCTGATGCATTACAAGGATATTTTCGCCACGCTGGCCGATCCGGTCATCATCCTGTTCCTCGGTGGTTTTTTCCTGGCGGAAACCGCCAGCAAATTCAACCTGGACCGCAACATGGCCGGCATGATTCTCCGACCCTTCGGCACCCGGCCGGCGCTGGTCCTGATGGGCCTGATGGTGGTCACGGCGGTCTTCTCGATGTTCATGAGCAACACCGCCACGACGGCCACCATGATGGCGGTCGCCTTGCCGGTGATGGCCCGCTTCCCCGCTGGGGACAAGATGCGCACCGCCATTGCGCTGTCGATCCCCATCGCAGCCAACATCGGCGGCATCGGCACCCCCATCGGCACCCCCCCCAACGCCATCGCGCTGGGCGCCCTGTCCAGCGCCAAGGCAGCGGATCCCACCCTCACCTACAACATCCCCACTTTCTTCCAATGGATGATGGGCGCTATCCCGTTCATGCTGTTGTTCCTGGCAATTGCCTGGTTCCTGCTGATCGTCCTGTTCCGCACAAAGGAAAAGAAGCTCGAACTGGATCTGAGCGGCGAGTTCGACAAATCACGGTCCGCCGTCATCTTCTACATCACCTTCATCCTCACCGTCGGCTTATGGTTGACCGAAGCTCTGCATGGATTCAACTCGAACATCATCGGATTTGTCCCGGTGGTGATTCTGCTGTGCACCCGAGTGTTCACCATCAAAGACCTGCAAAGCCTAGACTGGCACGTCCTGTGGCTGGTCGCTGGCGGCATTGCCCTAGGTCTGGGGATCGGCAAGACCGGCATGGACAAGTGGTTCATCGGCCTGTTCCCGTGGGATACGATGAACGCCAAGATGATCGTCGCCGTGCTGGCCTTTGCCGCCCTGGCCATGGGAACGTTCATCAGCCACAGCGCGACGGCCAACCTGCTGGTTCCCATCGGGATCGCCCTGGCCAAGAGCCCCGAGATTGCCATCAGCCCCATCGCGGCTGGAATCTGGATCGCCATCGGTTCGTCGCTGGCCATGGCACTGCCGATCAGCACACCGCCCAACGCCATTGCCTTCAGCACCGGCGAGGTGCGCGTGAAGGACATGGCCATCATCGGCGCTTTGATTGGAATCATCACCTGGGCCATCTTCGTGACGGCTGGGCCGTGGTTCTGGGAATTGCTCGGAATCCTGCCCAAGTGATGATGACTGAGCGACTGCTGGCTAGGACATGATCGATTCTCGTCCAACTCCGCGATTTGTCGTGATCGCCGTCGCCAAGGCCGGCGGCGATGCACTGGGGACGATCTTTCCGCCCCCGGTGATCGTCGAACAGGCGGAAAATCTCCAGCAGGTGGCAGACCGCATGAGTGCCTTGGCAACCAAGGGCGACATGGTTCCGCTGGTCATCGCCCCCAGGTGTGTGCTTGCGGATTCTGAGGCGGTTGCGGCTTTGCCGCGCCCGACAGCCGTGAACGGCAGGCCCCGGCTGCTGGCCATCGGCCCCGGCGAGATCCCGCCCGCAGCCGATGCGCTGATCGACGATGCCGGCGATCTGTCCCATTATCAATCTGCTGCGCGCGAGTTATTCACCGACTACGTCGTGGCGCATGCGCCCTATGCATTGACCAGCGTTCACGCCATCCTCGATACGCGGCGGCTGGCTGAAGCCCTGGCCCAATCCGAGCAGGAAAGCGACGTGCTCGAGGGCGAGCTGCGCATGATCCGCCACAACATCACCTCCACCAGCCGGATGAGTGATGACCAGATCGAAACTGCGCTGGTTGAAGCACTCCGCCGTGCCATCAGCGCTCCGCAGGTTCAACAGTTTGAACCAGGCGCTATCATGTTTGAGGAGCAAACGCTGCTCGAGGGCATCTGGATCATCATCAACGGTGAGGTTCAACTTACCCGTCGAAGCCAACCGACGGACGTGGTATTTCACCGGGAATCGGTCGGGCGCATCATTGGGCTGCTGGCACTGGCGGGCAGACAGAAAGCCTTTTTTTCCTGCCGGGCGGTCACGCCGGTGACTGCTATCTACCTTAGCTGGGCCGAGCTCGATAAAGCGCTGGAGCGTCAACCGACGCTGCTGTTCTACTTCCTGACCGTACTGGTCAGATCTGTCTCGCGACGCCTGCGTCGCATTGTCGAGTTGCAACTGGAAATCGAACAGCTCAACCGCACGCTGGCTGACGAGCGAGATCACCTGGCCCTCACGCTTCAGCGTCTGGAAGAGGCGCAAACCCGCCTGATCGAACAGGAAAAGATGGCTACGCTCGGCCAACTCGTCGCCGGTATTGGCCACGAGCTGAACAACCCCGCCACAGCCATCAGCCGGGCCGCCGATTACCTCTTGGAGGACATCCCTCCTCTTTTGGCTGAGCTGCCGGAAAGTCAGTTTCTGATGGATGCGCTTCATTCAGCCCTGGGCGCTACTCCCCTGCCTACTGAAGAGCTGCGCCGGCGGCGCGATGCCCTCGCTGCCCAACTGGGAAATGATGCTTTAGCCCGTCGTCTGCTGCGCGTAGGTGTCACCACGTTTGATGACTACCACCGCCTGTTCGGCAGCGATCCTGCCGAAGTGCGCGATCGTCGCCTCCAACTCCGGGAGCGCGCCTACCAGCTCGGCACATCGCTGCGCAATATCCGCTCATCGGGAGAACGGATCAGTGCCATCGTCAAAAGTCTTCGCTCCTATGCCCGCGCGGACGGCGATGCCTTCACGGACACCAATATTCATGAGGGAATCGAGGATACCCTGCTGCTGTTTGGCGCTCAGTTACACGGCGTTGAGATCATTCGTGAGTATGGCGATCTGCCCATCATCAAGGGCATTCCGGCTCAATTGAACCAGGTCTGGACGAACCTGATCGCCAACGCCCTGGACGCAATGGAAAACCAGGGCACGCTGCGCATCGAAACGCAAGCCCAGGAAGACAGGGTCATCGTGCGCATCATTGACAGCGGACGGGGAATAGCTCCCGAACACCAGAAGCGCGTGTTTGATCTGAACTTCACCACCAAGCACACCGGAACAGGCTTTGGCCTGGGCATGGGGCTGGTAATCTGCCGTCAGATCGTTCACCGCCATAACGGAACCATACAGATTGAATCAGTACCCGGACGCACCTGCGTGGAAGTGGTGCTGCCGACGAACCTATGATGGCGAGCCATCTCGCCAGGATATAACAGGGAATCCGCCATGAACCAGCTCATCATCCTCATCATCGACGACGAACGGCCCGTGCTCGACGCCCTGTCGCGAGACCTTGAGCCCTTTGCAGACAAGTTCCTGATCGAACCGGCTGAGAGTGTGGACGATGCCCGCAAGGTCGTCGCCAGCCATCTCGACAAAGGCAACCCGCTTGCCCTCGTCCTGGCAGACCATCTGATGCCCGGAACCACCGGCGTGGATTTTCTGGTGGAACTGAACAACGATCCGCGCACCCAGCCGACGCGCAAGGTTCTCGTTACGGCGCAGGCCGGCCTCTCCGACACCATCAAGGCGGTCAATGAAGCCAACCTGCACCACTACATCGCCAAACCCTGGACTCCGAATCAGCTGCACGCCGTGGTGCGCCAGCAACTAACCGATTACATCATCGAAACCGGCCGAGACCCGCTTCCTTTTGTGCAGGTCCTCGATTCCCAGCGGCTGCTGGACAACCTGCGCCGCCAGCCGCATCAGCCGGAGTGATCCGGCGAAACCCTGCTTGCCATCCATCTTGCCATTCCGGCAGTCCCACATCGGTGACTGTCGAAATGGCATGTTGATCGCGCGCAACCCTCCATGACACGCCCAGCATAAGCCGTTATAATACAGCAACTTACATTCAGGCGGCATCTCTGCAATGCTGGCACATCATTTGCGTTTGGAGGTATTGAAATGCAATGCGCAAGAGGGTTTATTACCCTCCTTCCGGGCTTTCAGCCTCCCGAGAACTGAATATTTTGAGATCCGCTATCGGAAATCGAGGAGATCATTATGGCAAAAATTATTGGTATCGACCTCGGCACAACCAATAG